>NZ_JANQDF010000188.1:0-12439 GCF_029891675.1 Anabaenopsis tanganyikae CS-531 | reverse complement strand
GTACCACTAAAAGTGCGAGTGTCTGGATTGAAGTTTAACCAACTTGGTGTGGTAGCTGTGTAAGTGAGGTGATCTCCAGTATCTATGTCGTTGAAGGTGTTTTGTGGGAAGGTGAAGTTAAAGCTTTCATCTTCTAGGGTGCTGATGTCGTCAATGGGATTAACTAAGGTTGGGGTATCATTTAAATCTGGTAATTTGAAGTCAATAGCTACAGCAGCAGAAACATTATTATTCTCATTTGTTTCTAACTGGTAATTATCAAGATCACTGACTACGAACAGATAACCACTATTTACACCCTCAATGGGACTGCTGGGTAAGGTAATAGTAGTGGATGTGGTGTAACTTGACCCCGCTACTAGGTTATTGTTGTCCCACCAATATCCCACAGATGTATCTTCATTGGGGTCAAAGTTTTCATCCACTGAGAAGTAGATATTATCGTACCAATAACTAGTAGTGTTACCAGTACCTTGGTTGGTGACTGTCCAGGAGATGTCAATGGTTTCTCCCCAACTAACATCGGTGACGGTAGGTGTGATGTCGCTGACGATTAAATCTGGTAAATCTGAAAGCAAATTTGTTACAGTCATAAATCACTCTTTCTTAAAATAGTTATTGCCTATATACAGTCATTTCTCTGTCTTATGCTGCCTTACCATTACCCGTTTCAGTGAATATAAATACAGATAGCTCCACCGTAGTTTCAGGTGAGAATATGTGATTAGTAGTTTAAAAAGCGGTATTACACTTGCTAAATTATGACCAACTTTAACCTGAGCAAGTTAAGTAAACACATCTAAATGTTTACTACTAAGGTTAGATATATAACGGAAAGGTTACCAAGTCAACTTATTGTTAATTTTATTTACCAAAAAGCTAGGTAAGGGTAAGAAAATCTCTCTCCAAGCTCAAATTGGCTGATTTTGACTGATTCGCTATGATGGAATGTGTACAGGAAAACACAGGAGTGGGTTTTTAGATGATAATCAATAGTCTTACCTAAGAGGATGTTTGAAAAGTCATGATTAGTGTATCAAATATTTTTAGATCCCCCTAAATCCCCCTTCTCAAGGGGGACTTTGACTCTAGTTCCCCCCTTTTTAAGGGGGGTTAGGGGGGATCAAGAAGTGTCTAAAATCACCTTATAAAACTTATCAAACATCCTCTAAGCATGACCATGGACACTCCTCAGCAGGGGGTAGGGGTGGAGAATTAGTTTGCAGCATGGGGAGAACTATGTCAAATTACGATAGGCGATCGCTAAAGCCCCTTTTGTTTTATAAACGAGGGAGTATTAAGCGGTTACTCTTAATCCCTATTGATTTTTAATTACTTATGCACGCTCTTTCTATTCCCACCTGGATTATTCATGTTTCTAGCGTTATTGAGTGGATGGTCGCCATTTGGTTAATCTGGACTTATGGAGAACTCAGCGGTAATCGCACATGGTGGGGATTATCTCTGGCTATGTTACCAGCTTTAGTGAGTGCCATGTGTGCCTGTACCTGGCATTATTTTGATAATGCAGCATCTTTAGAATGGTTGGTCACGCTGCAAGCTGCCATGACCTTAATTGGTAATTTTACACTTTGGGCTGCTGCAGTTTTAATCTGGCGTTCTACTAGGTCACAGGAGAAAACTGAGACTGTCCCTACCCAACTTACTGAATCAAAGTCATGATTTCTAAAGAAACCCTATTTGCTCTTTCCTTGTTTCCCTACTTGGGTTTTTTGTGGTTTATTAGTCGTACTCCCCAAACGCCACGTTTAGCCCTTTATGGATTTTACGGAACCCTGGTGTTTGTTGCGATTACCATCCCTGCGGGAATTTACTCGCAATTACATTATGGGGTTTCCTTGGCTAATGTGGATTGGTTACATGGAGGTGCAGAAGTTTTTTTAACCCTTGCTAACATTCTGCTAGTGTTGGGGTTTGCCCAAGCGGTGAGAGAATTAAAAATGAAAAATTAACGCCATCAGCAGATAACACTCGGCAAAAATGCCAATACGATAAATAATTTATAGGCTGAAATAAATGGAAGTAATACCAGCAATTGACCTATTAGAAGGGCGCTGTGTTAGACTTTATCAGGGAGACTACTCGCAGTCGCAAGTTTTTAGCGAGAACCCGGTGGATATTGCTAAACAGTGGGTTGACCAAGGCGCAAGCAGATTACATTTAGTTGACTTAGATGGGGCTAAAGCTGGTAAGGTAGTTAACTTGAAAGCTATTGCAGCCATTGCTGAAGCAGTGTCTGTACCCATTGAAATTGGTGGAGGGTTACGCGATCGCACTAGCGTTCAACAAGTATTTAATTTAGGAGTAGAGTGGGCAATTCTGGGAACCATAGCCGTAGAACAACCCCAACTAGTACAAGAACTCTGTACAGAATTTCCCGAAAAGGTTATCATTGGTATTGATGCTCGTAACGGACTAGTAGCCACTCGCGGTTGGTTAGAAACCTCGGAAATTTTAGCCACCCAGCTAGCTGTGCAAATGCAAGAACTGGGTGCAGCAGCCATCATCTACACAGATATCCACCGTGATGGTACACTCATAGGACCCAATTTAGCAGCCTTACGAGAACTAGCACAAGAAATTTATATCCCCATCATCGCCTCTGGTGGAGTGAGTTCTGTGAGCGATTTATTGAGTCTCTTGGGTTTAGAAACACAGGGAGTAAAAGGCGTAATTGTGGGTAAAGCCCTATACACTGGTGATATTTACCTCACAGAGGCAATCAAAGCCGTAGGACCAGGGCGTATTCAAGATGTCCCCCCCAATCTTGATTCGAGCTTCGCTTAAAGAACTATTATACCTTAATTCAGCCGTGAACACAACATCAGCCAACAATTCAACGTCGGTTTTTCGTCTGTCTCCGTTAATTCGGCTGACACTATTAAGCCTATATATAGCACTGACCATCCCATTACCGTTTTTATCCCAGGTAACAGCCGCGGCCATACCCCCAGTATTATTGTGGGTAGGAATCAGCATTGGCTTTGTAGGTTTGTATGCGGTATTGACAGAGCGAGTAATTGTCGATGACCAAGGGATTCAAGTTACCTACCCCTCCTGGGTTCCTAGCTTCTTTCGCAAAGGATGGATTTTATCTTGGTCAGATGTGAAAGAATTAAAACCCCGCTCCACTGGTCAAGGGGGACTAGTTTATTATTTTCTCAGTCGGGATGGAAAAGCTTATTTATTACCCATGCGCGTAGCTGGATTTTCCCGCTTGGTGAAAATGGTAGAAGCCACAACCGGAATTGATACTACAGATGTTCGCACCTTAGCGCAACCGTGGATGTATGTAGTTTTGTTAGTATTCACCCTGCTGCTGTTATTAGTAGATGCTTGGACTATTAATACAGCCTTAGTCATTGGTCATTAGTTATTGAACTTGCAAAATCACAGCCACACCACCCAAATCAGGCTAGAACAAGTTAACTTGTTTGCCAAGCTTAAACCCCAACTTCAGGGATACCCCATACTACAGGATATCTCCTTTGGGGTGTTTCCAGGCGATCGCATTGCCATTGTCGGTACATCGGGTGCTGGTAAAACCTCCTTGTTGCGGCTGATCAACCGCCTGTGTGAACCTACTGGAGGTAAAATTTATCTCGGAAATCAGGAATATAGCCAAATTCCTACCATACAGCTACGCCAGGAGATCACACTGGGATTACAAGAATCAAAACTGTTAGGAATGACAGTGGGGGAGGCTTTAGCTTATCCTTTATTTTTGCGTGGTTGGTCTCAAGCAAAAATTCAACCCAGAATTAACCATTGGATAGAACAACTCCAGATTCCCAGTGAATGGTTAACAAGGACAGAATTACAACTTTCTACCGGACAGCGACAACTAGTAGCGATCGCCCGTGCTTTAGTTATCCAACCACAAGTTTTATTATTAGATGAACCCACCTCTGCTTTGGATGCTGGTAAAGCAGCCAATCTCATGCAAGTCTTAATTCAGCTAAATCAAACTCATCAAACAACAATTTTGATGGTAAATAACCAGCTTGACTTAGCCCGGGTATTCTGCACCCGATTATTATACTTAGAGCAAGGTCAGTTATTGACAAATCAAACAGCATCTGAAATCAATTGGATTAACCTAAAAAAACAGTTGACAGAATCGGAAACCCAAGCAACCCAAGAATGGATTTAATCCCATTAAGAACGTTGACTAATAACTGTAGAGCGTGAGTGAGTAAATCTTTCCTTGGTTAACTTAGTTGGCGGTTGCGGAACATTGGATTTTAAACTTTCCATATTAAATCTATATCCCACATTGCGGATAGTTTGAATCAAACTAGGTTGACGAGGATCAAGTTCCACTTTTTTGCGTAACGACAAAACATGAGTATCAATGGTGCGAGGGTTATCAATCGCATCAGGCCAAGCACGACGTAGTAATTCTGCACGACTCAGAGCTACTCCCCCAGCCTGTGCCAAAACGTACAGTAAACTAAACTCTTGAGGCGTTAAATCAATAAACTCACCTTGGAAACGCACCCGGCGCTGTACCAAATCAATTTGCAAACTGCCATAATCTAAATAAGCTGGTGCAATAGGTGTGCGTTTGCGGCGAATTATTGCCTCTACTCTAGCTAAAAACTCCTGCATTCCAAAAGGTTTACTAAGATAGTCATCAGCCCCGGACTTTAAACCTGCTACAATATCAGCCTCATTAGTACGAGCTGATAGCATCAAAATTAAAGATTGTTGTTGCAAATGCAACCAGCGACAAAATTCAATACCATCACCATCGGGTAAATCAGCATCTAGAATTACCAATGTTGGTTGTTGGCTTAAAAATAATTCCCTTGCTTGATAAATGCTGGCGGCTTGATGGACACGATATTCCAACTGTTGCAAGTGCCATCCCAGCAATGACCTTAGATGGGGATTTCCCTCAACGATTTCAATACAAACCGAACCCACAGCGGCAATACCCCTTAGCGTTGATGAATTTCAAAGTAACAAGCCCATGTCCAAGGTTTTGTATTCTTCGTTACTTACATTGGGATTAATTTTAGATTTTTTCATCCTCAAGGTAGTAAAATACTAAACTCATGCCTTACCCAAAGCTAAGTTAGTTATATTCTTTAATTTATTCTTAAATTTTTGTTACAGTGGAAAAAATGTGTTTTTCTATGAATATCCTCCCAGGTAGGGGTGTATTTTACCCACAAACCCTAAACAGGGTGAGATTAAGTTAACCTATACCTAAGTTTTTGGTGTTTTCGGATTAAATCTGTTGAAAATACATGACTGCATCCGGTATTGAATATGGAAACTTACCCCAAGTAATTATAAAAATAGCTTATAAAACTATCGGGTTCTAAATTTTATGGAATAACATGGGATTACCTTCTGGGGGGATGATCTAGCCTCAACTAGATATTGCGTCATTGATTTGAAGCGAGAAATGTGAAAGTAACACTTCACATTTGAGCGTGAATCGTTTACAATTCTCATTCTAAAGAGATTAACATAGCAGTTATGCTCCAAGACACACAAACCATCCGCTATTACCAAAGAGTGACTGACGCCTTCGTCGAGCTATGGAATCGCGGTTATCGGACGGACGATATGCGGATGTATTTGGATGGGTATCTAGCCGCACTGCGACAAAGCAACGCTATTGAACCTATACTGATCCACCGCCTAGAAGAGGAAGCTAGCCGCTACCTGTACGATCCATCGAATTTTGCCAGGACCCAACCAGAACGACAACTTGATTACTATTAATGGCTTATTTAATCCCTTATACCCTGCCCCTAATAGTTGCCTTAATCGTTAACGCTGTCGATTATATCATGTTTCCAGCGTTTGTCAATCTTTTATTGGTGTGAAATTCTCGTGACATTTTGTCTATCAGACAAAGGAAGGATCTCCGCCGTTTTACGGCGGGGAGTTGCCAATGATCACGCTTACATACCCAACCATAAGGATGTGCGGTCGCAAACGTGATCAATAAAATGGGCAACCCCATCAAGAATGGGGAATTACCGGGGATGACCTAAGAAGCAAGTGCCACTTCGACCAGTTGCTGCAACTCACCGTTTTGGTAAAGTTCAATCAAGATATCTGAACCGCCCACAAATTGACCGTCAATATAAACTTGGGGAATTGTCGGCCAGTTGGAGTATTCTTTAATACCTTGACGAATTTCCGGGTCTGAGAGAACGTCAACTGTTTCAAAGGGAACCGCCAACGTGTTGAGAATCTGGACAACGTTGTTAGAGAAACCACACTGGGGCATCAACTTGTTTCCCTTCATGAAAACCATGATTTTGTTTTGTTGTATCAAATTATCAATTTTTTCTTTGGTTTCTGGGGTCATGGACTTTTTGTTTCCTATATTGCTAATAGCCAAGATATCAATAGTCAGTGTCCCGGTGGCAATCTGAACTTATTCATTTTAGGAAGCTGCTGTTGCTTCCCACGCTGCGGGAGTGTAGGTTTTTAAGGCCAAGGCATGAATTGCTTCAGTGGACATAGCTTGTCGCAATGCACCATAAACTAACTGGTGTTGTTGTACCAGTCCTTTATCGGCAAACTGTGATGAAACCACTGTTACCTGATAGTGGTCACCGCCACCAGTCAAGTCTTGAACCTGAATTTGGGCATCTGGCAGTTCTGCCTTAATCATTGCCTCAACCTGCTGCGGATTAATCATCGCAATTCCTGAAAGACTTACTTTTCTATTATTAACAGATACAGGTAGGCAACATATGTTTCAGGTTTCAGGCAGACTGACGATCAACGCGGCTCTAACTTAAGATATAGCATTTCCCATGCTCGTGAGGTACAATTTTTTTTAGTTTGAGGGAACACACCGAACACCGGAATAGGGAATTGGTGTGTACTTCATGAGCCTGAAAAAGGCTATATTACCATTTCAGACTTCTTTGAAGATGTGCGGAATTTATTCACTTTGAGACGAGCTGGCACCTTGTCTGGGAAAGGGTGCATCCACAAAACCCAATTCAAATAACTGCTGATAAGCCTTCTGTCCTAAATCCCGCGTGGGATTTTGACTCTTAATAATCTGAATGAACAAAGGGACAGCTAACTCCGGTTGATTTTGCGCCCGATGTACCAGTGCTAACTGATAGGTGGCTTCGTCTCGCTTTTGGGCTGTTTCTAAGGCTTTTTGGCGCTGGGAATCGGAAATGCGAGGATCAATACCCGTAAAACTAGAGTTTAACTCTTGATAAAAATTAGATAACTGATTATAAAGTTGACGTGCATCTTGGAGTTTTTTCGCTGCTAAAGGGTAGTTTTGAGCAGAAACAGCTGCGGCGGCTTCTGCCATCAGCCGTTCACCGCCCTCTATACTCAAAATGCTGTTACTTTGTGTAGGACGCAGAGTATTGGGATCGTTGGGTTCAATGATTTGTACTTGACTATAGAGACTGGGTAGCTTTTGTACCTGAGCATTGACAGGTGACAGCAGGTTAAGGACTGCTAGGAATGATAAAGCCGTGGGGCTAATTAAAGAAGGAACAGCAGCGGATTTCATGGGATCAAGTAGTGCAACTATGTAGAAAACATGGAAACTTCTAGGTTTCTCTGATTTAGACTGAAAATCGGCGCAAGTGAGTTCCCATTCCTCCTGTATACTAACCAAAATCGCCCCTATGAACGATCAAGCTAATTCCTCTGATTTTTCCCAAACAGGTTTGCCAAGCAATTTAGGAATGGTTTTACAACGGGCCGGTGAAGAGTTGATTTTAGAAAAGGTTTTAGACCGCTTCACTGTCCGTCCCTCAACTAAATTTACTTCCCAACAATTATCTCAGGTTAACTGGGGTATTTGGCAATTTAGCATTCCTCAAGCAAATTTAGAAGTTTTCACAGTGGCAACTAACCAGTTAGACTCGGCCATGTCTCAAGCACGGAGTGCGGAAAGTGTGGCTTTTGCTGGCCATGTTTACACAATTCAAGATAATCCGGGAACTTTCGTTTACCTGAATGACCAAATTACTATTCAATTTGCCTCTTGGGTAGATTCTGCCACAATTGAGGCGATCGCGTCTAGATTTGGTTTAGTTGCACAAAAACCCGTCCTGGGTATTCCTAATACTTTTGTGTTTCTGGTGAGCAAACAAGCCAGAGAAAATCCCCTGAAAATTACTAATCAGTTACAGGGGTTCTCGTTCGTCTTAGTTGCTGAACCTAATATCCTCATTAAAAGTGAATTACATTACAGACCCGGTGAACCCCTATATCCTCAGCAATGGTATCTTTACCACAATGGGGGTAACCAGTTGGTAGCTGGTTCTCATATTTGTGTAGAACCAGCTTGGGACATCACTCGCGGTGTGCGTTCTGTAGTTGTGGCGGTTGTAGATGATTCTTTTGACTTGAACCATCCGGATTTACAAGGTAGTGGCAAAATTGTTGCTCCTAGAGACTTAAGGAAAAATGGTTTTTTACCTATACCCGGTGAGAGAGAAATCAGTCATGGGACGGCTTGCGCAGGAATAGCTCTGGCTGAAGAAAATGGTCAGGGAATTGTGGGGGTTGCTCCTGGTTGTGCATTGATGCCGATTCGTAGTACTGGTTTTTTAGATGATGAATCCATTGAGGATATGTTTAACTGGGCGATTAACCAGGGGGCCAGTGTGATTTCTTGTAGCTGGGGAGCTGGTGCTGTATATTATCCCTTGTCTTTGCGCCAACGGGCTGCTATTACTCGTGCTGCTACTACAGGACGTAATGGTAAAGGTTGCGTGGTATTGTTTGCTGCGGGAAATGCTAACCGCCCCATTAGCGGTGTGGTTTATGAGCAGAATTGGCCAGGAAATTTATTACAGGGAAATACAAGTTGGTTAAATGGATTTGCCGTACATCCTGATGTGATTACCATTGCAGCTTCCACTAGTTTGAACCAGAAAGCTGCTTACAGTAACTGGGGCACTAATATTACTTTGTGTGCTCCTAGTAATAACGCCCCACCCGGATTTTCATTTCAGGGTCGGGGTTTTGTCAATACACAACCCCATATTACTACGACTCTTCACGGACGGGGAATTTTAACTACTGACCAAGTAGGCGAAGCAGGTTATGATCCTGGTGATTTTATCAATAATTTCGGCGGTACTTCTAGCGCTACTCCTATAGTCGCAGGTGTGGCGGCATTAGTTCTGTCAGCAAATCCTCACTTAACGGCGCAAGAGGTAAAGTTAATTCTGGAGGAAACTGCTGATAAAATTGTGGATTCTCGCCCTGACCCTCAGTTGGGTATTCAAGCAGGTACTTACGACAATAACGGACATTCTCAATGGTTTGGTTATGGCAAAGTGAATGCAGCTAGGGCGGTGGAAGCTGCCGCAAAACTACGTAGTTCTTTGTTATCTGCTCAGTTACAGGTCAGGGGTGAGAATTTCCGTGAGTTAAGTATTCCAGATGATAATCCAGAGGGGGTCAAAAGTGCGATCGCCATTAATGAATCCCGTCCCATTAAAGATATTCAAATAACAGTTAATATCACCCATGATTTTTTAGGCGATTTAGAAGTTTATTTAATAGCTCCCAATCATCGACGGGTGTTATTACAAAGCCGCACCTTAGGCCGCCGCACTAATTTACAAACAACGTATACAATTAGCTCCCACCCAGTCTTGAAACAATTACTTTCCCTTTCATCTCAAGGAATTTGGCAGTTATGGTTAATCGACTATGCCCCACAAGATGTGGGAAAACTGAATAATTGGTCATTAGTCATTGGTTATTAGTGAAAAACTTACTCATATCTATGATTCTTCATTGCTTAATTCTTGTAGAGCTAATGCTAAATCCGATGTGAGTTTTTGGGCATTTCGTTTGAGATTCCCCATCGTGTAATCACTGACATTTAATGCATTTCCAATATTAATTATTACATCTGTACCCCACTGAGGATAAGGTTGGCTGTACTTAATATTTATAGGTATAATTTTGATATTTACTCCTGACTGACTAGATTCAGCAGTCAAAGAGAGACGACCAATTCCTGGTTTTAATGGGTGAACTTGACCATCGCGATAAATATCACCTTCTGGATAAATCACTAATATTTCGCCTTCTTGAAGCAATTCAACAGCATGACGGAGACTAGCAATAGCTGGACGCTGAGGATCCACAGGAAACCCTCCCATACTTCTGATTAACCAGCCTTGTATTCCTTGGCACTCATCAATACTAGCCATAAAGCGTAGATCCCGCCCTGTGACATAGCGACCACCAGCATAGGGTAAAAGCAGTGAATCCCAACGTGACCGATGGGTAGGGGCTAGGATCACAGGGCCATTCAAGGGAATATTTTCCTGTCCCGTGATGTCAATTTTGCCAAAGAATAATGGTAAAAGAAGGTGTCTCCCTAATAGATACAATAAAGGACTTAACCAGGGAGATATCCGCGAGGTAGTGTCAGCTATCCGAGTATTTGCCGTGGTAGCTGTTTGTTGGTAAGTATAAATTTCCATAAACATGGTAGCGGCCGATTGTCCCATCAGCCAATAAATTGTTGATTAATTAAACAGTAGTTTTTCTTTGGTAAATTGTCTTAGGACTAATGGACAGTTTTATATCTGTCCATGATTTTGCTGACGACGACCTGCAAACCAGGTTTGTAATTGTTGACGACAGGTTGATTCTAAAATACCTCCCATGACTCGTAGACGATGATTAGAAGCAGCGCCATCAGGGATATTGGTAACAGTACGAACCGCGCCAGTTTTAGGATCGTCCACTCCATAGATGAGTATTCCTAAACGTGCTTGGACAATAGCACCTGCACACATGGGACAAGGTTCTAGGGTGACATACAGGGTGCATTGATTTAAGCGCCAATTTTTGCAAGTTTTAGCAGCTGCTCGCAAGGCGATAATTTCTGCGTGAGCTGTGGGATCTTGGTCACGTTCTTTTCTGTTTTCGCCTGAAGCAATCAAATTTCCAGTAGCATCAACAATCACAGCACCCACAGGAACCTCACCAGCATCGCCGGCGATTTTTGCTAAGTCTATGGCGCGACTCATCCATTGGCGATGTATCAGATATTCTGGATATTCAATTAACATTTTTCCATGGCTACTGGGTGATCACACAGTGGCTAATAGTGAATCGAGTTGAGCTTCTTTGTCTAGCTGATAAAGGTCATCACAACCACCAATGTGCTGATTATTGATGAAAATTTGTGGTACTGAACGGCGGCCATGAGCGCGTTCGGCCATTTTTGCTCTAGCTGCTTCGTCGCCATCGATTTTGTACTCGGTGAATCTTACACCTTTCCACCACAGCAACATTTTGGCACGGATACAATAAGGACAGGTTTGCCAGGTGTAGATTTCAACATTTGCCTTAACACGTTCTGGATGGCGACCAAGAAGGGGGTTAAGAAAATCCAGCATATTTTTTCTGAGGGAATTTTTTCACAAGTATATCTTTTATCTGACCATGGCAGGTCACAATAGTACTAATATACTATAAACCAGATAGTCAAAGCAGCAAAACTTAACACTTGTCTTAGTAGATAGTATTGTCCACGTGTATCCGCACTTTGGTAGACTTGAAGACTGAAATAGCCAAATAACAAAAAGCTAAGTCAAGCACTTAAGAGGGTGAATCTGTGGAAAATACACTGGGATTAGAAATTATTGAGGTAGTAGAGCAAGCAGCGATCGCGTCTGCAAAGTGGGCAGGTAAAGGCGAAAAGAACACTGCTGACCAAGTAGCCGTGGAAGCGATGCGGGAGTGCATGAACAAAATGTATATGCGCGGTCGCATTGTGATTGGTGAAGGGGAGCGTGACGAAGCTCCTATGCTCTACATTGGGGAAGAAGTTGGCATCTGTACTAAACCGGATGCTCAAAAGTACTGTAACCCTGAAGAACTAATTGAAATTGATATTGCTGTTGATCCCTGCGAAGGCACAAACCTAGTCGCCTATGGTCAAAATGGCTCAATGGCAGTTTTGGCGATCGCCGAAAAAGGTGGTTTATTCGCTGCGCCTGACTTTTACATGAAGAAGCTAGCAGCACCAGCTGCGGCCAGAGGTCATGTAGACATCAACAAGTCAGCAACTGAAAACCTAAAAATCCTGTCTGAGTGCTTAAACCGCGCAGTTGAGGAATTGGTGGTTGTGGTCATGGATCGTCCCCGCCACAAAGGACTCATTCAAGAAATTCGCAATGCCGGTGCTAGAGTCAGACTCATCAGTGATGGTGACGTTTCTGCTGCCATCTCCTGCGCTTTTGGTGGTACTAATATCCACGCTTTGATGGGCATCGGTGCTGCTCCTGAGGGAGTCATCTCTGCTGCGGCTATGCGATGCTTGGGAGGTCATTTCCAAGGACAATTGATCTACGATCCAGAAGTCGTACAAACAGGTTTAATTGGGGAAAGCAGAGAAGGCAATCTCGCACGGTTGAAGGAAATGGGC
>NZ_JANQDF010000187.1:0-49798 GCF_029891675.1 Anabaenopsis tanganyikae CS-531 | reverse complement strand
CATCGTAGCTGCTCACGGTTACTTCGGTCGCTTAATCTTCCAATACGCTTCCTTCAACAACAGCCGTTCACTACACTTCTTCTTAGCTGCTTGGCCTGTAATCGGTATCTGGTTCACCGCTTTGGGTGTAAGCACCATGGCTTTCAACTTGAACGGTTTCAACTTCAACCAATCAGTAATTGATTCTCAAGGTCGCGTCATCGCTACCTGGGCTGATGTCATCAACCGCGCTAACCTGGGTATGGAAGTAATGCACGAGCGTAACGCTCACAACTTCCCCTTAGACTTGGCTGCTGGTGAAGTTGCTCCTGTTGCTTTGACTGCTCCTGCAATCAACGGTTAATCATAAAGTTTAGCTGAATCGAAACCGCCTCTCAGAAATGGGGGGCGTTTTTTGTTTGGGTGAATATTTGACAGTATAAAATACAGATATTAATTGTCAAACTATAGTGAGGTACGCATCCTGACCGCCCTGGTCTACCTCAATTAGATCAAATCCGCCGTATTGTATTATTTGTTTAAACTATTTGTTGAAACGCCGAAAATCCCAAGGCATTTGAGGGCGGCGTTGATTCCAAAAACCTAATTTCTGACTCTTTGCAGATTTCTCGGCCTGCAATAAACTATTTCTCAACTCTGGACAATTGCGCAGGAAATAGTGATAAACTACAGCTTGCCCCTCTTCGACCATACTTAGGCTAAGATTGCGATCGCCCACAAACACCTCAGATACTAAGCGATTATATTCATCAGTATATAGGGGTTTGAGGCTGACATCTTGTCCAATAGGCAGTAATTGTTTTAATGTTGCAGTTGATCTACTCCCCCAGGGCTTCTGTTTTCGCTCCGGTGCGTCGATACAAGCTAAACGTACAGTAACTGTTTGTTCATCCCTTTTCACCTCAATAGTGTCGCCGTCTATAATTCTCAAGACCCTAGTGGTGGTATGATTGGTATTCCCAGGGAAGAATTGACATCCTACTACCGCACCACAAAGAACCATAAAAACCAGAATTTTTTTCAACATTCTTTTGAACTCTCTGTGGGTAGATGACCTTGTTGCTGTCTGAGATAAAATCGGGCGTAGCGTTGGTTAAGTGCTAATAATTCTGTGTGGGTTCCTGATTCAACAATTTTCCCTTTTTCCATCACTAAAATGCGATCGCATCGGCGGACAGTGCTTAAGCGGTGAGCTATAATAAACACCGTGCGATTCGCCATCAGTCTTTCTAATGCTTCTTGTACTAATGCTTCCGACTCAGAATCTAAAGCAGATGTAGCCTCATCTAAAATCAAAATTTGCGGGTTGAGAAATACCGCCCTGGCGATCGCGATTCTTTGGCGTTGTCCACCGGATAAATTTACCCCCCGCTCACCCACCCAAGTATAGTAACCCTCTGGTAACTGACTAATAAACTGGTGAGCGTTGGCAATTTTAGCAGATGCGGTGACTGCTTCCATCTCAAAATTATCTTGACCGAAAGCAATATTTTGGGCAATAGTTCCGGAAAACATCACAGTTTCTTGGGGAACAATACCAATTTGTCGCCGCAGACTATAAAGCTTAACATCGCGAATATCTACACCATCAACTAAAATCTTACCTGCTTGGGGGTCATAAAACCGAGGTAGGAGATTAACAAAGGTAGTTTTACCAGCACCGGAAGCACCCACTAAAGCGATGGACTCACCCGGTAATGCCAACAAATTGATATCTTTTAATACAGGTTCCCCTGGTTTATAGGTAAAAGACACATGACAATATTCTACTTGCCCTTTCACCGGCGGTAAAGCGATCGCCTCAGACTTTTCTAATATCGTCGGTTGAATAGCCATCAACTCAAAAACCCGGTCAACGGATGCTTCACCTTGCTTAAATTCGTTGTAGTTATGAGTAGTATGACCAATAGGGTCAATTAACAACGCCGCCGCAGTTAAATAACTAAAAAACTCTCCCACCGTCAAGTTATTTTGGGCAATTTGCCATGCACCCACTATTAATAAAAATATGGCACTGACAGCCTCTAGAAACCCCACTATAGGTATTTGAACTGCTTTGAGGCGTTCGGCGGAGTATTTAGCTTTAAAACTGCGTTCTGCTTCATTTCCAAACCGATCAATTTCATAATTTTCTGCCGCAAAAGCTTGGACTAAACGGATACCGCTAAATACCTCCGTGAGAATTGCCGATAACCCAGAAACACGATTTTGACTTTTAACAGAGTACTTGCGTAAACGTTCACCAAACCAGCCAATTAAAACTCCCATCAGTGGCGCTACAATCACTGTAGCTAATGTTAGTTGCCAATTCAGGTAGATCATGTAGACGGGTATAGCCACCAGCTGCAAAATACAGGGGATAAAATCGTGAAAGACCTTATTCACAACTTCCCCCACCCGGTCAACATCTTCAGTGAGGCGGTAAGATAAATCACCCGCTTTTGCCGTTTCAAAATAGCTCAAATCCAGTTTTTGCAGATGGGAGTAAACCCGCTTGCGGAGGTCAAAAGCTACCCTTAAAGCCACCTTAGCCATGTACATATCCTGCACAGACTGAAAAAAGCCCCGCACCAAAAAGACTAAAAGCAGCATTCCGGCTAATTGAGCGATCGCTACTATATCACCCTTACCAAAGGGTTCAGCCAATCTACCCGCAAGATTAATTAAGGTTAAAGTCGCCAGTACATAACCGATAATCCCCACAAATCCCTTAGTAATATTTTGCCAATGGGGTTTCAGATAAGGTAATAATTGCCAGTAATGAGAACGAGTTTTCAAGCTGTAAATTCCACAAAAATATTTTTTCTTGTTGAGACATTATGACACTAATCTTGGCCCTAGATTTTGGCGGTACGAAGTTGGCCGCAGCACTGGTAAATATTGGTTCTAGGGAATGGTTACGCCATGAAAGTTGTTTATCTCCAGATGATGGTAATGCTACCACCGACCTAGAAATCATGTACTCGCTGATTGACTCTTTACTAAAATCACAAAAACCTGATGCAATTGGTGTTAGTTTTGGCGGACCCGTAGACGCCACCACTGGAACTGTGCGACTGTCTCATCATGTTGCAGGTTGGGAAAATATTCCCCTTCAAGATTTACTACAAGATAAATTTACTGTTCCGGTGAGTGTAGATAATGATGCTAACGTCGCCGCTTTAGGAGAATATCGCTTTGGTGCTGGTATAGGAAACAACAGCTTGTTTTATATCACCATTAGCACTGGTGTAGGTGGTGGTTGGATAATCAACGGCCAGCCTTGGCGGGGTATGGGGGGAATGGCGGGTGAAATTGGACACATGGTTATAGATCCTGCTGGTCCTGTGTGTTTGTGTGGAAAGCGCGGATGTGTGGAACGGTTAGCTTCTGGCCCTTATATGGCGCAGAATATGCGGGAAACTTTGCAAAATCAACCCCACAGAGGCGAAATATTACGCAGGTTGGTAGGTAATAATTTAAATTTAATTACGGGAAAGGTAGTAAGTGCTGCTGCATCCCAAGGTGATGAATTAGCCCAGGAGATTCTATTCAAAGGTGCTTGGGCTTTGGGTCTGGGTATTGGTAACGTGGCGAATTTGATTAACCCCCACTTGTTTATTTTAGGTGGAAGTGTAATTAAATCAGGGGATAATTGGTGGGATGTAGTCCGCAAAGCGGCGCGAAAAACAGCTTTACCAGAAATTGATTTGACAATTGTTCCGGCCGCTTTGGGTGATGATGCACCCCTTTGGGGGGCTGTGGCTTTGGCTGAATTAGCTTGGTAATTGCTATATTATGGGCAACAAAACTCACAAAAACCCCCTATTGTATTGAGTACAGTTAAGTCCCAATTTACTGATACATCTGGGTAGCTTTGAGCATATGGTAGGTAATAATCAACTGTGTGAGCGCCAGAGGATAACTTTGCAAAGTTTCCCCAGTAGTTCCCGCAACTTTTCCTAGTTCGGGATTAACTTCGCGATCGCACACGTTGAGTAAGTAAGGCATATCGGAACATAAAATATGCTCTAATTTACTTACCTGTTCTAAAGTCGCGTGACCATCAACTTCCAGCACATCCACAGGTTTACTCATATCCCGGTCTAACCCTAAACGGATTGCCGAATCAGAATTACCATCAGTTAAGTTCAGAATTGAGGTAAAATCAGGATGGGGGATTGTCGGTCGTAACACTAACCGCACATTTAAATGTCCATTGCCATCATCAACATCATCACTAGGGGAATAAAAACTCACCACTATATCAGACCATTGTCGTTGGGGACGAATAAAACTTTCTGAATCTGGTTCACGCTTTTCTAGTTCTGCCAAAACTTCTTCAGGAGTGTACCCCCGCTTTTGGGTATCGCGTTTAACTTTCCATTGGGCGCGTAGGGGTTCCGGGGGCGCTAAATATACCTTCACGTCGTAGGCTTCACGAGCTACCCGAGTAGAATAACCGAGCAACCCTTCAATAATCACAAACTTCGTAGGTCGGATGTATTGTGGCGGCTCAAATGTACCTGTTTTGTGGCTGTAAACCGGTTTGAGAATGGGCTGTCCGGTGCGTAAGAGGGATAAGTGCTGCTGCATAATATCGAGGTGATTGCAGTCAGGATGCAGCGCCGTGATGCCAATTTCTGCACGTTGTTGACGATCATAACGGTGATAATCATCGGTACAGATGACGGTGACATTTTCAGGTCCTAGTACCTGAGCAATTCCTCTGGTCAGTGTTGTTTTACCTGCGGCGCTGTCACCGACAATTCCCAAAATTATTGGACGTCCCATGATTCCCCTCCGGATATGAACAACAAGTACAGTAATAAACGTTTTTAGTTAATTTTTACATTTTAGAAGGTAATTGACCCATTAACTCAACTCAAACATCCTGCGTAACATCTCTATACATTTAATTTATTCGCGTTTACTTATAATTAAGTAGGTCAATATAGTTAAACATCAATACATCCAACACCTGTTTGATAACTATTGAATCTGCTTATTAAGTTTTTTTAAGTTGAGTTAATTAGGTGTTTTTAGTGCTTAACTGAGTACTCAAAGAAGTGTTGCACATTCGGGGTATGTGATGCTTTTTAGTATATACCAGAGAGGTAAAGCAGTTTTGGGAATCAAGACGGACTAGGGATTATGGTGACGCTGAATATTTCAGATTCCGACAAAATTGATAAGTTTCGGCATCTTCAGTTAAGTTTATGCGATCGCTGGCCGACTATTGAACTATTTGACAATAGTGAGGCGGATATTTTAATTATTCCCTCCCTGAGCATCGACCAGCATGAACTGCATAAAGTAGAAGGCTGTGAGCATTATGAAGAAAGATTACTATTTTGTTTGATGCGGTTGCGAAATCCCCGCACTAGACTAATTTATGTCACTTCCATGCCCTTGCATCCTAGTATTATTGATTACTATTTACAATTATTACCAGGAATCCCATTTTCCCATGCCCGCAATCGCCTGTTACTACTTTCCACTTATGATGCTTCCCTCAGACCTCTAACCGCCAAAATTCTAGAACGTCCCCGGTTGCTAGAGCGGATTCGCCAAGCATTAAGGCTAGAAAAATCCTTTATGACCTGCTACAACTCCACATTTTTAGAGGCGGAATTATCTTTACAATTAAATGTACCATTATATGCAGTCGCCCCAAACCTACAGACATGGGGGACAAAAAGCGGTAGTCGCCAAATATTTGCAGAAAGTGGAGTACCATTACCAGACGGTAGCGAAAAGGTATGGAATCACCAAAATTTGGCAGAAGTTGCTAGTGATTTATGGGAACGCCAACCAACACTACAAAGAATAGTAATCAAACTCAATGAAGGAATTTCTGGAGAAGGAAACGCCCTATTAGATTTGCGCCCCATCATGGATGTAGCACCAGGGAAAGTTACTCGCAGCCAAACAATAGCCACAATTGGCGATCGCTTCTCCACTATGCGCTTTCAGTCCGCAAAAGAAAGTTGGGGGAATTTTCGCGCACGGATTAGGGAACTAGGGGCGATCGCAGAAGCATTTATAGAAGGAGAAAATAAGCGATCGCCCAGTGTCCAAGGACGCATCACACCTAGTGGAGAAGTAGAAATTCTCTCCACCCATGACCAAATTCTAGGCGGTCCAGACGGACAGATTTATCTAGGTTGTAAATTTCCCGCTGATTCTAGCTATCGGTTACAATTGCAGGAATTTGGTTTAAAAATCGGTAAAAAACTCGCCGAAAAAGGCGCATTAGAAAGATTTGGCGTAGATTTCATCACCGTTGACCAAGGAAATGGCCAATGGGACATTCAAGCCATTGAAATTAACTTACGTAAGGGTGGTACAACTCACCCCTTTATGACCCTGAAATTATTAACCAACGGACGTTACGACCTAGCCACAGGGTTATTTTACAGTCAACAAGGGCGGCCTAAATACTATATAGCCACCGACAACCTGCAAAAAGACCCATATCGGGGATTACTACCCAACGATTTGATGGACATTATCGCCCATCACCGGCTGCACTTTGATAGCGGTACCGAAACAGGGACGGTTTTTCATCTTATGGGTTGTCTTTCCCAGTTTGGTAAATTGGGATTAACCAGTATTGGCGATTCCCCACAACAAGCAGAAGACATTTATAACAAAGTCGTCCATGTTCTGGATGAAGAAACCCGCCGCGACAATCCGGATCTACCTTTGTTCTCAGATTACACTTTTCCTATAGCCGGGGATGGATATAACTAGGGAATAGGGAGGAATTTTGCACCCATACCCAGTCTTGATACTTTTTTTTGTCAGTGTCAACGTGACTGCGAATAAACTCGCCAGCGCCTTACCCCCATGTCTAAAACCAGACGGTTCTGGTCGGCGCTGGTATTGCGGTCAAATTTATGCAATATAATCCATGAAAATATTGCTACATCAGGGTTTCAACCATAGTTGTTACCCAATTATCACCAAATCCATCAGCAGTTATTCCAGGTTGGCATAATAGCATACCAAGCTTTAACAACTAACTACCCCGGTGTAACTACACACCCAGAGCAGAACTACAATTACAGTTGCAGCTTATTTAATCAACTTTTTGGAATCATGCGGACCTATTACCATTTTGACCTGTGGGCGATGGTGATATTTTCGGGGAATTTGGTAGTTCCATCTCATTTTTAGCTAACCAATCTTCAATAAGTTCAGCCGAAACATCAGACATATTCAATCCTTTAAAAAAGCAAATTGTTTTAAACCTGTCTTTAATTTCAGGGGGAAGGTAAACCCGAATCGAAGCTTCTCCTTGTGCCACACTATACTCCAAGTAATAAACTTATTAACCAGTTTATTCGTGTAATGGTTCATCAGGGAAAAATATTAACTAGTTGACTAATGCATCAGTTAATTGGTATAGTATCACCTGTACCCCAGGAAAGAGAAGTAAATCTATCCGAAAGATGACACATAACAAAGGCTATAGCATCCAGAAAGTGTCAGCACCAGCAAATGAATATCACAGGCGCAATAGCAAGCAAATTGATCTCAATTTGCTTAAATTAGCTGCAATAAATACCTGTAAGCAAAAGACAGCAGAAAAAATCTGTCAAAAAATGTTTCATCGCCAAACTACAGACTAAAAGCCACAAAAATCAGCAATAGCTTCATAAAAACCGATTTTTAGCCAAAAATTTAGGATCACAAAACTCCAATCAATTATTTATTTCAAAGCTGAGAAATGCTAAAAAATTTCTGGTACGCTTGTGAATTTACCTCAGCCGTTACTAACAAGCCTAAACAAGTTTTGATGTTAAATCAGAGATTTGTTCTCTATCGCAATTCTCAAGGCGAAGTAGTTGTATTAAAAGACCAGTGTTCCCATAGAGGTGCAGCATTATCTCTAGGTTGGCGAGAAGACAACTGTATCCGTTGTCCCTATCATGGATGGAAATTTCAAGCCGATGGGAAATGTGTAGAAATCCCTGCTAATGAAATGGGAACACCAATTCCACCCAGAGCTAATGTCAAGAGCTACCCAGTACAAGAAAAATATGGTTTTGTCTGGATATTCTACGGAGATTTACCAGCAGAATCACGTCCACCCATTCCTCCGTTCCCAGAATATCAAGACCCCAAAATGCATCCAATTTACTTAGAATATGAGATGCAAACTCACTATACCCGTGTCATAGAAAATGCACTTGACCCCGCCCATCTTTATGCAGTTCATGGTAATTCCTTTGGTGCGGGATTGGCAGAAGATACCACAGTAGATGAGTATGTCATTAAAGATGAAGATTGGGGCATAAGTACCAAAATTATCTACAGGAATTATACCCAGCCCAAAAATGGCATCTTTAAATCTTTTTTCGGTCCAAAAAAGACACAATTAAATGCCAAAATTAGCTTTTACCTACCCAATATAACTAAAATTGAAAGTGACTTTGGTCGTGGTAAAATTATCAACTATGCTATTCATGTTCCCGTTAATGACCAGAGAACCATTAGTAAACGAATTCAACTGCGTAATTTCTTTACCTATGCTTGGGCAGATAGATTATTTATCAAGTTTCATCATCAAGTTGGTTTAGAAGATAAAATAGTCACAGAGTCACAAATTCCCCAATTAATCCCAGATAATTTAACAACTGAAGTTCATGTTGCTGCTGATGCTATGAACCTGGCTTATCGCCAGATACGACAAAAATATTTAGCTATGGGATGGGGTTTGAATTATCATCAAAATCAACGAGAACGGTCATTGACAAAATAGATTTGATTTATTTTCACTTGTGAGGCTAATAATTATGAAAAAGTAATTCCCCGTTACGCCAATTACACAACGAAAAAGGAAGTAAAGGCGCTGATGTTGAAAAACTTTTGGTATGCTTGTGAATTTAGTTCTGCAATTACCAATAGGCCAAAGCAAGTTTTGATGTTCAATCAGAGATTTGTTCTTTATCGCAACTCTCAAGGAGAAATAGTAGCTTTAAATGACCAATGTCCCCATCGCGGGGCTGCTTTTTCTCTGGGTTGGATTGAAAAGGATTGTATCCGGTGTCCCTATCATGGCTGGAAATTTCAAGCTGATGGCGAATGTATTGAAATTCCCTCTAATCCACCTGATACCCCTGTACCTAAAAAAGCTCGTGTTCCTCACTATCCAACCCAGGAAAAATATGGTTTTGTCTGGCTATTTTATGGTGATTTACCAGCAACAGAACGCCCTCCTTTACCGACTTTTCCAGAGTACATGGTATCGACTATGCGCCCTGTATATGACGATAGTATAGATAATGCCAACTATGCTCGGCTCATGGAAGCTAATCTTGATTTTACCCATGTAATCGCCGTCCATAAAAAATCTTTTGGGCAGAGAATACCCATAAATACAACTATTAACTATCAAGTTGATAAATATGATTGGGGTGCTGTGGCTAAGGTTAACTATGAATCTTTAGGTAACTCCAAAAGTTTCTTAAACTTTTTATTGGGTGGACGACCAGAACTGAAAACAAAATTGACCTTATATCTACCTAATGTTACTCTGGCAGAAATTAGTGTGGGTCGCGGTAGTAGGTTTGATGTCAAGTTTGGCGTTTTAGTGGCTCACCTACCTATTGATGATCATACGACTCGTGTTAAACGGGTGTTATATCGCAATGTTTTACCATTTCCTTGGCTTGATGGATTTTTTAGAAAGCTTGACCACAAATTAGCACAAGAAGATACAGTAGTGGTTTCAAGTTTAAATTCTCAACCAATACCAAAAATATCAGAGGAAGTTCATGTAGCTGCTGATGCTTTAGATATTACTTTTCGGCGGTTTTTGCAAAGCTTTCAGACTGACTTTGATGGATTGAGTCAGGATAAAAACTAAAAGATAGGGAACCCCAGATCAGAAGGTTTTATTTTGGGTGCTGAGTTTATATGGGGTTGAGTTTTGTAGCAATAATGATTTCTGGTAGATAAATACACGCAGGTTGATATAAGTATTTGACTAATACTGGGGAGATAAGTATGAACCATGTACTGGAAAAAATCACTGAGGAACTAGGAATGCGTGGAGTTATTGATAAGTTTTTCAGGCGGATGTTTGATAATACTTGTCAGGCTCTGGAAGCGTTGGATGGTAAGCATCTGTGTGAACAGTCCTGGAATCGTGACCAGGAGGGAGTCTGGAAGGTGGGTGAAAGTAGTCAAGATGCTATCTATATTGACCGGGTTCTGCACAATGGTAATGTGTTGGAAAAGGTAGGGGTGAATTATGTAGCCATAGAAGGTGAGTTACCTCCGGGAATGTCTTTTCAGCAATCGGGCGCTCTGGGTACAGATGTAGCTGATAAAATCACCCGCAGTCAGGCTAACCGCTATTTCGCTACAGGTTCTAGTTTTGTCATCCATCCCCATAACCCCATGGCTCCCACTGCTCATGCTAACTACCGCTATTTCGAGATTTGTCATGGTGACCAACCGGTTTATTGGTGGCTCGGTGGTGGTGCTGATTTAACACCAGCATATCTGTTTGAGGAAGATGCAGTTCATTTTCATCAGGTGCATAAACAGGTTTGTGATCAGTATGATTCTTCTTATTATCCGCGGTTTAAACGGTCATGTGATGAATATTTCCACATACAACATCGCGGTGAACACCGCGGTATTGGGGGAATTTTCTTTGACCATTTAAATAATCAAGATCCGCAAAAACTACTTGATTTTGTGACTGATTGCGCTGATGCTTTTATCCCTGCTTATATGCCAATTTTGGAAAGGCGTAAAGATATGTCTTTTACAAAGCTAAATAAGTATTGGCAACATCTGGTACGTGGGCGCTATGTAGAGTTTATCTTATCATGCGATCGCGGGGTGCGTTTTGGTTTAGCTAGTGGTATGGTTAACCAACAAAGTGTTTTTAACTGTATGCCTCCCGCTGCTAGTTGGGAATATGATGATCAACCTATTCCCGGTAGCAAAGAAGCTATGTTAAAAGAAGTCTTGAAAAATCCTCGGGAGTGGTTGTAAATCGGTTTTGATGGCTCCCCAGATGATGGAACACAATTTAACATCAAAATTTAATATCAAACCAACATATAGCGACTACAGGTAATGAAGAAAGACTTTACTTTTAACAAAACCAGAAAAGATACATCTTTGAGCAGTGACATAGAAATAGATATGGCATTATCATGTCTTAATGCTTGTAAATATGTACTAGTGTGGATAATTATACTTTGCCTGTATTCCAGTATATAAATAATTTATTCAATCAGAAATGACCATGGAAAAGGAACTAGTTACAGGTAATCTCCGCATGGAAGATATCATCAATCTAGATGAATCTAAAGCCATGAATTTGTTTCGCAAGAGATTACAAAGATACAAAACTCTGGTTGCAGAAAAAGGAGATGCAGCCGCTTTTGAACAAATGATGGCAAAATATCCTGAACAACAAAAGGCGCTGATGGGTACTTTTATCGAGCATAACACCTTAGCGAAAGGTTTCACCCAAGCTGCACCCTTGCTGGGATTAATGGGTTTTGTGATGGATGTGGTAGATATTTCCCAAAATGGTACAGATGCAGCATTAGAAATACAAAGAGTTTGCCCAGTTTTATCCTTGGCGAAAGAGTACGGTTTTGATAGTCCTTGTCGTGTCTTCTGCGAAATGGAACAAGAAGCTACCAGAAGAGCTTTTCCGGGAATCAAGGCGGCAATTTTGAGTAAACAAGCAGAGGGTGACTGTGTTTGTGTATTCAAGTATGAAAGAAGTACAAATAATTTACCGGTGATGAACACAGACAATAAAATTACTTTATCTCAGGTAATGTCTCGGTTTTTTGATCTCATAGGATTAATTCCTAGTTTGTGCGCAATCGGTTGTAAAATGCTGAAAATTCGTTTTTTTCACTAGTATCAATTCCCATTAATTATCAATAAATAAACTGTGATTAATTAAACAGTTGCTGGGACATAAAACACAAGATTCTTAAGAAAAAACTATAATTTAAACTAAAGTTATGAGTGGTATACTTACAGACTTAAAACAGATTATTGCCGGAGAAGTTAGTAACAAAGAATCAGACTTAGAAGCAGTTTCTCAAGATTTTGGCAACATTATTAAAAAACAGCCCCAAATTGTGATTCGTCCGCAAGATTCTAGTGATGTTGCTCAAGCAATTAAATATGCTGCTCAACAGGGTTTAACAATTTCCTCACGGGGTGCGGGACGTTCTTTAAGTGGTCAATCTTTGAATCAAGGGGGAATCCTCTTAGATATGAGGAATCTCAATCAAATTGGTGATTTCCGCCCCGATGAACTCTGGTTCCAAGCTGACCCTGGTGTGACTTGGAAGCAAGTTATTGATACTGCTATACCTGATGGTGTAATTCCCCCAGTCCTGACCAATAACTTTGACGTGACTTTGGGGGGAACTCTCTGCGCTGCTGGTTTAGGTTTGAGTTCTTTTCGTTATGGTTCTCAAGCTGATAACTGTTTGGCTTTGGAAGTTGTGACGGGGACTGGGGATATTATTTGGTGTACACCGGAAGACAACAGCGAACTTTTCTATCATGTTCTGTGTGGCTATGGTCAATTTGGTATTATTACTAAAGTTAAAAATCGTCTGAGGAAATATCGCCCTTACACTCGCAGTTATTTTCTTTGCTATGACGATTTAGATAAACTTTTAGATGATGCACGTGGGTTAGTCACAGAAGGTCGGATAGATGGTTTAGTATCTTTGTTTTCACCCTGCTTGCAAGGAATGAGCAGAAAAGAAAATCAGATCAAACCATTAATTCAATGGTTTTACAGGATGCAAATTACTGTAGAATTTGATGCTGTCAATCAGGTAAATGATGCAGAATTGCTGGCTGATTTAAATTTTTATCGCCATATCCACACTGAAGACTTGACTTTTGAGCAGTTCATTCAACCATTAGGTCAAGTTCCTCATCCTGTCAATACTGCTAATACTTGGATAGATTTACTTTTACCTGGTTCTAGTGCTCAGGAATTTATTAAGATTGCTCTGGAGCGTATACCTAATTTCTTGGATTTCCGCACTTTACCTATAGGTTCTTTTTGTCTCAATTCTCGCCATCATAAATTACCCATGTTTCCTTTACCGGATGATGAGTTAATTATCGGTTTGGGAATGTATCCGAGTATTCCCCAAACTCAGGTGGAAGTTGTGTTACAGCAGTTAAATTTACTGACTGATTTGGGCTTCCAAATGGGGGGTAAAAGATATATGGCGACTTGGGCGGAATTTGATTTACCAAAATGGCGATCGCAATTTGGTGATTACTGGTTGACCGTCAATGAAATCAAAAGGAAATACGACCCCTGTGGGATTCTGAATCCTGGTTTCTTCAAGTATGAACAACCCGTTGGTGCTATGTAAGGAAATAGAGAATGTTGCGAAATTCTGAAAATTCCTCTCTACTCCCCCCCAATTTTCGCTGGTTATTGGCTCTGGGTATGACCTCGCTCACAGCTATGGGGGTGGGTATCCTGTCTATAACTCGTCCGCTCAATACTCAAACCCCAGGGGTGACTACCAAAGTTAGTCAACCAGTGATTTCAAAAGTGAATGCGCTCGGAAGATTGCAACCAGCTGGTGAAGTCATGAGAATTTCGGCTCCTACTGATGTTAGTGGTGCTAGTCGTGTGGCGCAACTTTTGGTGACTGAAGGTCAGGAAGTAGGCGCTGGAGATGTGATTGCTATTTTGGACAATCGCGATCGCTTACAAGCTAATCTTAAGGAAGCACAGCAACAAGTGCGAGTGATGAAATCACGGTTAGCTCAGGTAAAAGCTGGCGCACAACCAAGTGAAATTTCCGCCAGAAAAGCAACTGTGAGCAATCTGCAAGCACAGTTAGATGGTGAAATCCCAACCCAGCAAGCTACCATCGCTCGCTTAGAAGCTGAGTTACAAAATGCACAGATAGAATTTCGCCGTTATGAAAATCTTTATCAAGAAGGTGCGATCGCTATTTCCACTCTTGATACTCGCAGATTAACTTTAAAATCCGCCCGGGAAGAATTGAATGGTGCGCAAGCTAATTTAGCCAGAACACAACGCACCCTCACCGCCCAAATTCAGGAAGCTAAGGCTATTTTAGCCCAAACAGCAGAGATACGTCCTACAGATGTGGCTATAGCACAAGCAGAAGTAGATCGGGCGATCGCCACTGTGGAAAAAATGCAAGTAGAACTAGATTCAGCATATATTCGCGCCCCACAAGCGGGTCAAATTCTCCAGGTTCAAGCTCATCCGGGTGAAACCATCGGTGAGGGGGGAATTGTGGAACTTGGTCGAACTAATCAAATGTATGCGATCGCAGAAATCTATGAAAGTGATATCAGTAACATTCGCTCTGGTCAAATTGCGACTATTACTAGTCCTAGTAATGCGTTTGAGGGTGAATTAAGGGGAACAGTCGATAGTATTGGCTTTCAAGTGGCGAAGAAAGATGTGTTAGACAGTGACCCCACCACAGCTACGGATGCTAGGGTAATTGAGGCTAAAATTCGTTTAGATGCAGCATCTAGTCAGCAGGTAGCTAATTTGACTAATCTCCAAGTGAATGTAGAAATACTTACCAGTCAAGATGTGAGTAAGTTAATTAGGTAAAAGTCATAAACATACTGGGTGTTGCTCTAGTTTTTTTATCCTTTTTTTTCCTTAAATCTTAAATATTTATGTTTAAACGGAGAATCCCTTTGGCTTGGCGACAATTAATGAAGCAAAAGGGGCGGTTTTTAGTCGCTATTTGTGGTATTACTTTCGCTGATTTTTTGATGTTGATGCAGTTGGGCTTTCAGTCGGCTTTATATGATAGTAATACCAGATTTCATGAAGTTTTACAAGCGGATTTAGTCTTGGTTAGTCGCCAAGGGCAAAACTTAGGGCTTCTGAGTAGTTTTCCTCGTCGCCGTTTGTTTCAAGCTGCTAATTTGTCGGAGGTTGAGTCGGTTAATCCTGTCTATGTTCGTTTAGGTGTTTGGAAGAGTCCCCAAACTAAGTTAGATGAGTCAATTTTAGTGATTGGTTTTAATCCGGAAAACCCGGCTTTTAATTTACCGGAAGTCAATCAACAATTGGCTACGATTAAATATCCTCATACTCTATTATTTGACCGCAATTCTAGCGGAAAATATGAACAAGCGATCGCCCAAATATCTCAAGGTCAACCCGTCATCACAGAATTACAAGGGCGTAGGGTGCAAATTCAGGGTTTGTATGAGGTGGGCGCTTCTTTTGTGGCCAATGGTAGTGTCATCACTAGTGACCAGAACTATTTACGGATTTTTTCGGGACAAAAACCTGGTCAAGTTAACTTAGGTTTAATCAACCTCAAACCTGGTAGCAATGCTGATTTAGTCGCCAAAGCCTTAGAGTCCTACCTGAGTGATGATGTCCGAGTTTTCACCCATCAAGAATTTATTGATTTTGAAAAGCAATATTGGCGAGAAAATGGGGCGATTGGTTTTATTTTTTCCCTGGGTGTTACCATTGGCTTTTTAGTGGGTGTGATTATTGTTTATCAAATTATTTATAGTGATGTTATGGATCACTTGCCGGAATATGCCACACTTAAGGCTATGGGTTATCGCAATATATATTTAATGTTTGTTGTTCTTCAGGAAACATTAATATTAGCTATATGCGGTTTTATTCCCGGTGGTTTAGTATCGTTTTTTATGTATAATTTTACCCGTAATATTACTAAATTACCATTATTTCTCACGCCGGAGAGACTCATTTTTGTACTGTTATTAACAGTGAGCATGTGTTTAATCTCCGGTGCGATCGCCATGGGTAAATTAAAGTCAGCAGATCCAGCCGATATTTTTTAAACAAGAATCAATCTATAATTATAAAACTATTCAGGCACTATTGGCATACCATCTTTTAGATTCAAAACGCCTGAAGTAACAATTTTATCTTCTGATTGTAATCCTGCCAAAACTTGGTAATGATCATCTCTAATATTACCTAATTGCACCCGTCTTTGGCGAGCTATAAGTTGAGATATCCCTTGTGGTGATTCCTCTGTTGTCATCACATAGACAAAAGTTTCCCCACCTACGCGAAACACTGATTTGGTAGGGATTAATACCCCAGAACGCTGATTCCAAATCACTCTCGCCTGTACTAATTGATCAGGTCGTAACTGACCTTCGGAATTATTAAACAGTGCTTTAACCAAAACTTCTCGCCGCTCATTTTTAGCATCAGGAGTAATTGCAGATATTTTACTACTACTTATCACCTCAGCTTGTGGATTCAACACTTCCACGGCCATTCCCTGACGTAATTGGGTGCTTTGTTCCACCGGGACAAAAATATGCAGTTCTAAGGGTTGATTTTGAGAAACAGTAACTAGTGGTGTAGAAGTATTGACTAAATC
This sequence comes from Anabaenopsis tanganyikae CS-531, assembly GCF_029891675.1. Classification (NCBI taxonomy): domain Bacteria; kingdom Bacillati; phylum Cyanobacteriota; class Cyanophyceae; order Nostocales; family Nodulariaceae; genus Anabaenopsis; species Anabaenopsis tanganyikae. The sequence continues at coordinate 33,401 of NZ_JANQDF010000187.1, read as the reverse complement.
ACCTACTCTCACAGAAATATTACCAACTGTACCGCTAAAAGGTGCTGTAATTGTATAACTCTGGGGGTGGAGTCGTTGACTGCGAATCTCGGACTGGGTTTGTTGCAAGGTTTTTTCAGCTTGTGAGATAGTCAGTTGCTCTCTTTGAATCTGAGCATTAATCGCCCCAAGATCAGCCTTAGTTGTAGCCACCCGATTAGCATACTGATTTCGCGCACGTCGAGAGATAGCTCCCTGGGTTGCTAGGTAAGCATACTTTTGATAATCCTCTTCGTGCAATTGTAAATCAGCAACTTGAGATTGGCGTGCTGCTTCCAGAGACTCAAGTTTAGCACGGGCATTTTCCCGTTGTAACACAGCAGCTTGATAAGTAGCATTAAGCTCAATTGTTGCTGGTCTAGAATCTACTTGGATAATTGCCGTTCTGGCTGTAACTTGATCCCCTGGTTTGAGAAATATTTGGGTAACTTGTCCGGGAATTTTCGACTTGATCTCTACCGAACGCCCAGACTTTAAGCTAGCAACAAAATTTGAACTTTCATCGACTATACCAGAGCGTACTGTTAACACCTTGACCCTGACGCCGGGAGTTTTAATATTAGTAGGTACTGCTTGATGTGTAGGAGTCAAAACACGCCAAAATATAGCGCTACCACCTGCAATAATTAGTATAGAAGCTAACAATAATCTCTGCCATCTTCTTTCTGGCAACCGTGGCTGATATGACTTTGGCGAATGATTATCTCCAAAATTATTTGGCGGCTCAGGCAATGTCATGGCTAACTAAATATAAATAACTCAATAGTAAGTCATGATTCGATATTTTGCCATCATAACCATTCATTTAGGATCATACTTACTTAAAAATTTTGTGTCATATATTTTAATATAATCCTGAATCAATTATCTCTAAATCTATCCCAGGTTCAATAATTAACAAGATTATTAAGCCCTCCCCTAGTTCAGGAGAGGGTGGGGCTGAGGGTTGATAAATCCTCAGAAAAACAGATTAATACAACCGAATATTAGTAATATTCCCTTGTATCTGTGTTCTTACGAATTACAAATTATAAATTACTCATCCCCTTGGCAAATAGCCCAGAAATAAAAGGTAAGATATCCCGGCGTTTGGCGTTAGCTTTACCTTCAGTAAATACAACTAAGATGTAGGGAAGCTGTTCTGATAACTCAATATAAGCTGCGTCATGACGAACTTGACTTGTCCAACCGGCTTTTGACCAAATTTGAGTATTTTGGGGAAGTCCACCCCCCAAGAAACCTGTTACCTGATCCTCTTCTACATCGGTGGGTAAATGATTGGGGTTAAGACTACGTTTGAGCAAATTCATCATGGCTTGCGATCGCTTACTAGACACTGCCACCCCACCTACAATAGTATGAATTAACTTAGCCGTGGCATTAGTGGTCACCATATTGCGATTATCAAGCATTTCCCCATAAAATGCTCGTTCCCTACCATAGGGACCATCACCCCAAGTTTTTTGACAAATATTAATTGTCTCCAACTCTTCCCAACCCAAAGACTGGTAATAGCGGTTAATAATATGACGTTGATATTTCCAAGTTTCAAAGGGTGCGCTTGGTAACTCTGGACCGGAAGTAGTGCCACTCAGGACATCTACAATTAAGCTAGTAGCATCATTGCTAGAGTCCACAATCATATCAGTTAAGGCGCGTTCCAACTCCTGACAGGGTGGGGTCATACCTTTTTCCAGCCATTCGTGGACAGCGACTAAATAAAACAATTTGACCACGCTAGCGGGATAAATTCGCTCCACCCCCCTATAAGTAAAACCACGGGGTATAGGGCTCCAAAAAGCATCAGGAGTCAAAGCACCACCAGTATTTACAGGTACTGGAGGATCATAAACAATCCAAGTTATAGCCACTTGGTTACGGGCTAAACTGGGAAATGTTGCCCAAGTTGCCTCTAAAATATCATTACCAAGATTTTCGAGTTGTTCGTCTTTTCTAAAGAAAATCATTGCAGAATGCTCTCTAATTCAGAATCCCCAATCCTCAAGACATCGGCTCAAGAATACCAGTGTATTGCTAATTTGAATTTATATGATTCTCCTGAATGTATAAGCCTGAGCACTCAAGCAGCTACAGGGCGACATTTGCGGGTCACATTAAATCATCAGTTCTCAGCATTTGAGGTGTATTTATGTGAAGATGACTATCCAGGGTGGGTATCTTGTGCCGACTTGGATATATTACAACCTGCTACCACACTTTATCAGGCCAAATCATTTTCCCAGTCTGAGATCACAAAATTACTCCCTGATGTGATTAATTTTACCCAAAAATCCATGGAACAGTCTAATTATTATCTGTGGGGTGGTACAGTCGGTCCGAATTACGACTGTTCCGGGTTAATGCAGGCGGCGTTTTTGTCGGTAGGCGTTTGGTTACCCAGAGATGCTTATCAACAGGAAGCTTTTACCCAGAAAATTCATATAAATGAATTACAACCAGGGGATTTAGTTTTTTTTGGAACTGTAAAAAAAGCCACTCATGTAGGGCTATATTTAGGCGATAATTCTTACATTCATAGTTCGGGAAAAGACCAGGGACGCAATGGTATTGGCATTGATATTCTCTCGGAACAGGGGGATAGGGTAAGTCAGTCATATTATCACCAGCTGCGGGGTGCAGGTCGGGTGATTCAGAGTTATCAACCACACAGAAACTAAGGACGTTAATATGAGGAGTGGCTTAATTTCCCAGGGTTTAAATCAGGAAAATGGTTCAAGTGGGGTAGTTGTCCCCGATGTTTCGGTGGTAGTACCAGTGCGGGATGAGGTGGAAAGTTTACCACTTTTGCTCGCAGCGATCGCTACTAGTGTCAGCGCCAGTAATTTCAGTTATGAAATCATTTGCGTGGATGATGGTTCTACAGACGGATCGGCGGAATTTCTCAAGTCACAAGCCCACATCCGTAGTGATTTAAAAGCGGTGCTATTACGGCGAAATTACGGACAAACTGCGGCAATGGCCGCTGGGTTTAATTATGCGATCGGTAAAGTGATTGTCACATTGGATGCTGATTTGCAAAATGATCCGGCGGATATCCCCTTATTACTAGCTAAATTGACAGAAGGCTATGATTTAGTGAGTGGTTGGCGACATCAACGCCAAGATGCTCTAGTTTCCCGCCTAATTCCTTCTCAAGTTGCTAATTGGCTGATTGGTAAGGTGACGGAAGTCAAGTTACATGATTATGGTTGTTCCCTCAAGGCTTATCGGTCGGAGCTTGTAGCTGATATGAATCTCTACGGGGAACTGCACCGATTTTTACCGGCTTTGGCTTACATTGAGGGGGCGCGAATTACTGAAATTCCCGTACGTCATCATGCGCGGCGTTTTGGCCGCAGTAAGTATGGTATTTGGCGCACCTTTCGCGTCATGATGGATTTGTTAACTATTTACTTCATGAAGAAGTTTCTCACCCGTCCCATGCACGTTTTCGGGTTGCTGGGATTGGGATCTATAGTTACAGGTATGCTGCTGGGTATTTACTTGAGTTTTATTAAATTGGCTTTAGGGGAGTCAATTGGTAGTCGCCCTTTGTTAATTTTGGCGGTGCTGCTGTTAGTCACTGGGATGCAGTTGTTTTGCTTTGGTCTGTTGGCTGAGTTATTGATGCGTACTTACCATGAATCCCAAGGTCGTCCCATCTATCGGGTGCGGGAAGTAGTAGCCAAAAATGTTAAGTAACGTAACAATATGAGAAACACTCTGGAACTAAACTGACATTTATTTTGAAAGCTATTCAGACCTTAGACAGCCAACTTAGACGTAACCTGCTGATTTTGTTTACCGCAGGTTTATTATTCTGGTCTAGCATTGCCTCATTATTACCCACTCTGCCCCTATATATCGAAGATATTGGCGCTACCAGTCAAGAGATTGGCATTGTTATGGGCAGTTTTGCCATCGGGATGCTACTATTTCGCCCTTGGTGTAGTAGTTTAGCAGACCGTCGGGGTCGTAAGATTGTGTTGCTCATTGGGATGTCAGCAGTGGCTATTGCACCTCTGGGTTATGTGTTAGCAAAGTCAATTATCCCATTAATGGTGTTACGCGCCTTTCACGGTATCAGTATTGCCGCTTTTGGTACTGCTTATGTAGCATTGGTGGGAGATTTAGCCCCTCCTCACAATCGCGGTGAGGTGATTGGCTACATGAGTTTAGTCAATCCCCTTGGTGTGGCTATTGGCCCAGCTATGGGGGGATATTTACAAGCTGCTGCTGGTTATACTCCCTTATTTCTGTTGTCCGCGGCTTTGGGTTTTGCGGGAATGTTATGTATTGTCCCCCTGGGGAATCCATCTGTGGCTCACCAGCTGGACAATAACCCTGAAAATAATCTATTCTGGCGATTATTATGGGCTCCTCGTGTGCGTGTTCCGGCAATAGTCATGCTGTTGATTGGTATGGTTTTAGGAACTTTACATACTTTTGTGCCATTATTTATCAAATCCACTAATGTAGATTTGAACCCAGGACTATTTTACACAGTAGCGGCGATCGCCAGTTTTAATGTCAGGCTATTTATTGGCCGCGCTTCTGATAAATATGGACGGGGTTTATTTATCACCCTGAGCTTAATTGCCTTCACCTTAGCCATGGTGGGTATATGGCGAGCTAACAGCGCCCCTATTTTCTTACTCTCAGCATTTGTCCAAGGTGCTGCTTCGGGAACTGTAATTCCCATGATGGCGGCGATGATGACAGACCGCGCCCAACCCCACGAACGCGGGCGGATATTTGGCGTCTCTTTAGTAGGATTAGATGTTGGTATTGGGGTCGCGGGTCCGGTTCTGGGTGTCATTGCTGAACAAGTAGGTTACCGCCAGATGTTTGGTTATGGTGCTGCTTTGACTTTTCTAGCCATGATTATATTTCTCACCCAGTCCAGTCATAACCTGAATAATTCTCTCCGCTTTGCCTTGGGGCGTGGTGAAGATAGTTACGCCTTAGATAGATAATTCCAAGTATAGGAAAAGGCAAAAGTGATTTTTAAAAGTAAAAATCATTTCTGCCTTTCTTAACGGGCGAGGAGGGATTCGAACCCCCGACACCGTGGTCCGTAGCCACGTGCTCTAGTCCGCTGAGCTACACACCCTTACAACAAAATAATCTTAACACTACTATGAAAATAATGCAAGGCCATTTTTTATTTAATTCTGCCGAACTAACACACCTGAATCATGAGGGGTAAGCACAGATGGTGAATGTGTCTGCTAAAGTTGAGTAAGTACATGGCTCAAGTCTCAAATAAATCCTTATGCCTCCTCGTTGGCCTCGCAAACCCGACCGCAAAGATCCAGATTTCCGCAAGTTAGATGACCGGATGAATTTTGCTGTCCATGTAGCATTGACTACGGCTGTTAATTCCGGTTTATGGTTTGTCCACAACTTAAAATCGGCCACCTGGGAATGGCTACCCTGGTTAACCGCAGGTTGGATATTAGTATTGTTGGTGCATCTGATTTATATTAGTGCGATCGCCAACTATAGCGAAACTCCACCCAAATCTACCTGAAGATTGATTATTGCGGCTAGGGGGATTGTAACCTGTGGTGGTAGATCCCAATACATAATTGTGCGATCATGTGAGAAACCCTGACATTTAACGCTCTTTGTTGATATAAGGTGATTTTTATGGCTACAACCAACACCGCTGAAATACTGGAAGCCCTAGCTGCTGAAATTGGCGAAGCGGTATATATAGATATTGCCAAATGGCATCTTTATTTATCTGATGCGAAACTGCATACTGTAGTTGCTGAACAGATGTATCCCTTAATTACTTCCCAGACTGTCAATGAAGACACTGTTATAGCAGTATTAACATCTATCCCAGTCAAAATTGGCGGTGGGAGGAAAGAATTACCTTTAAATGATCTCCTCCCACTACAATGTCAAGTCAACTTGGTAGATATTTTAGAGAAATATCAACGCCAGATTTAAGTTCTGCTCGGTTGAGGTGAGGCGGTATATCTTCCCCAACAAAAAGATGAGGGGTATTTTCCATTGTACCTTCAAATTTATTGAGGTGATGAATATGTTTTTACAACTCAAAGATTCAGGTGATATTATTAAAGTCCTTGATTTTCAGGAATTAATTGATCCTAATAGTCGGGTCATCCGCGCCCAAGACCAATTAGGTCAAGAAGAACAAGAACCGGAAACCTATCAAAAACAGAATCTTGTATTTCCCTCTGGTGAAAGCCTACCGCTTTGTTGGGTTGATCCCAATTATCGACATCCTCAACTTTGCACATCTGGTCACTAACTCTAATTGCTAACAGAAACCGCTGGTTCTCCCACATCCTTAGTCTGTGAATTGGGGAAAAATGCCCTAGTGATCCAGTAGGTGACTATATGAGATAATAAACCTAGAGGTCCAGCAAACAAACATAAAGCCAGAGAATGAATTGTCCAGATACCTGTTTTCTGACCCTCTAAATATATCCAACGACCTACAAATAAATCCATGACCAGGAAATGAATCCATCCTGTTGCAGCTGCTGTTTCATTAGTAAAAAATCGCGCAATATCTGCTAACTGGGGATTAGATAAAGCGGCAGCATTTTCTGGGGTAATACTATTGACAAACAGATACAAATATGCACTAGCTAAAACTACAAAAGGTAGATATGATCCCATTACCCACCGTGTAAATTTCCAGTTAGGTAAGAAAATCATTAACGCCCAAAAGGGTAAAACGAAAATATTGGCAATGTCAAATAGTTGAGAGATATTCATACAATTAGGGGTGATTATAAAGCTACTAATTGGGATGCTATTTCCGCAGGTTTCAAATCACGACCAATGAAAACTAAACTGGTTTGTTTAGGTTCTTGGACTTTCCAGGGGCGATCGTAGAATTTGTCAAACCGCGTTCCTACACCTTGCATTACTAAGCGCATAGATTTATTCGGTACGGAGACAAAGCCTTTAATCCGATAGATTTCTTGTTGATGTGCTAGTTGTTGCAGTTGCTGTTGTAGCTTTTCTGGGTCAAAGCTCCGGTCTAATACTACGTGAGTTGAGGTAATTTCTTCGTCGTGTTCGTGGTCTTCCTCCGTGTCGTGATGACTGGGACGACTATCTAAATTATCTTCAACTGCGGCTTGAAATCCCAGTAAGATGGAAGCATCCACTTGACCGCGATCGCTTTCCACAATCTTCACCACTCTGGGTAACTCTTGCTTAATTAGTTCCTCAACTTCCAGCTTTGTCTCCAGATCCACTAAATCAGTTTTATTCAACACCACCAAATCTGCACAGGCCAATTGGTCCTCAAACAGTTCTTGTAAGGGTGTTTCATGTTCTAGGCTATCATCTGCTTGGCGTTGAGCAGCTATAGCCTCCGGGTCGCTAGCAAATGTACCTGATGCTACCGCCGCACAGTCTACCACGGTAATTACTGCATCCACTGTAGCAGCGGCGCGAATTTCTTGCCAGCGAAAGGCTTTAACTAAAGGTTTCGGTAAAGCTAAACCAGAAGTTTCAATCAAAATACAGTCAATGCTATCTCGTCGCTTAATTAACTGCTGCATCGTGGGATAAAACTCTTCTTGCACAGTACAGCATAAGCAGCCGTTAGTTAACTCAAAGATATTACTCCCCTGTTCCCCATCTTCAGGGCAAATCTCACAGGATTTTAACAACTCACCATCAATACCCAGTTCCCCAAACTCATTGACTAACACCGCAATACGGCGACCTTGGTTGTTTTGTAGTAGGTGGCGAATTAGGCTAGTCTTACCACTGCCTAAAAAACCTGTAATCACTGTTACTGGTATTTTACCGGACATTATATACTACCTTTACTCCCTGCGCGACAAAAATTATATACTCATGATAAACTGGAACTTAGACTAAATTTTTACATAGTTGACATTACTTCGAGTATTTCATGTGTAATTATACTATCAAAATCACCAGGGCTGTTATTCGGCATATCCTCAAGTTACATAATTATTTTGAGGATATAGCACAAGTCTTGACAGACCTGAGTCAGGGAAACCTGGGAGATAAAAAAAAATTACGGGGATACCAAGATTTATGGCGCACTAGAAGAGGTGATATTAGAGTTGTTTGGACTCAAAATAATTATGAAATTTTAGTAATTGCGGCGGGGTTAAGACGTGATGTTTATAAAAAAATCCCCATTGATATAAATCCAGAAGGTGCGATCACACTAGCCGAGCTACTGGGAATTGAACCAACACGTGTACGGCATCTCCCCACTTACCAATTTGATCATAAACGAGTTACTTCTTGGTATGAGTTTGTTTATGGTGGTTACTTGTATTCACCTCTTCTTACTCCTGAGCAACAAGCAATTTATCAGCAATTAATAACCTCCGCACCACCAAATCATATTGAAATTAATAGTTTTTTATTACAGAGCGCACCAGGTACAGGTAAAACGGTATGTGCTGCTTTAATAGCTTGTGAATTATTCAAAACAGCAGGTTGGAATGTTGCCTTAATTGTTCCCGAAGCTTTACGCTCTGATCTGGAAAACTTTACCGAGATAAAATCAATTTTACAGGACCAAGATTTAAATTCACAAGACCAAAGGGCAAATTTTTTCCTAGGTACTTTTAAAGAGTGGTTGCAGCAGGCGGAACCAAACATATATGCTCAGATTGCCACGGATGAAGAAGAGTTAACTGCTTTACAACAAGAACTCCGAAGAGTTCATATAATTGGTCACTCTGACGAAATCAAATATCGGGATTTAGTGTTATTTAGGGCGTTTGTGCTCAACGGAAATAATTTAAAAGAAAATAAAGATGCGCTCACCAGGGTAGGAGGAGTTAATATAAACAACTGGAAAGAAATACTAGGAGATAAAAAAACTTGGCTAGATGGGTTAAGAGAAATTACAAAAACTATTCCTCCACCAGCAGGAATTACAACGCTGTTGATATTTGATGAAGCTCAAGATTATTTAATGGCTGAAATTGAAGCTATCAAACAAATGTTGTTAAGATGGCATCAACATAGCCATTCTCATGTCCTCTGGCTGTTAGGAGATATGAATCAAAGGATTCAACCCACTGGTTTTCATTGGGGACAATTACAACTGAATATAACACATTCTCTGACATACAATTATCGCAATACCCAGCGTATTTTAGAATTTGCCAATATTTTTCACGATTTTGCACAAGCAGCTAACTTACAAAAAGACGGAGAACATTTACCTCATCCCAGTGATCCTAAAAACTGTTTTGAAGAGGGTGAACCCGTAAGGATTTTAGAATGCAACTCACCAGAAGAATTATCACAAGTTCTCTCTCGACTCAGTAAGAGGGTAAGATACACATCAAATCAAGATGATCGAGATGATCGCTCTGTTCTGCAAGAGCTTTCTAGCCGTGTCAAGTTAATCCATCAAGATATTGCTCATATTCCTCCAGAAGATCAGAAACCGGGAATAGATTACCTGAAGGTTACGGAAGCTAAAGGGAGGGAGTTTGACGCTTGTGTGGCTTTTTCCGTATTCCAGGGACAAGGAACACTATCAATGGAAGAAGCAAGTAATTTATATACAATTTTTACTAGACCTCGTTATAGATTACTAATCCTTACCACTACTGATGAAATTAAGCGCATTGGTAGAACCCATTTTAATCAATGTCAGGTTTTCAATTTTTCTAATGCTGATCAACCATTAGCATGGATTACAGAGTTTGCTAATGGAGAACAGGTATTTCAAGATCCAGATAGAATATCTAACCTCATTTATGAACGTTTACGCAGTCAGCCTTTGAGAATTTACTGGGATACCTATGCGGCTTTGAGAGCAGCCAGGCTTGACAATCAAACAGTATTAGAAATTGAGCAGAAAGCTATAGAATTTTTAAGATCACCTAAAAAGGATGAATCTCAAAAGGATGAATCTCAAAAGGATGAATCTCAAAAGGATGAATCTCAAAAGGATGAATCTCAAAAGGATGAATCTCAAAAGGATGAATCTCAAAAGGATGAATCTCAAAAGGATGAATCTCAAAAGGATGAAATTATTCTGCAAGAATTAACAGAATTAAGAGAATTAGAACAACAGCAACCTAGTACTTTTTGGAGTCCCATTGATATCGTTCCCCTGAAATGCCTATTATTAAGGGCTTTAGGTAGATACTGGGATGCAGTAGAAGAAATATCCCAATTACAGGAAAGCAACCCGGAAGAATATCGGTCTGTAGTAGAGCGCATTGCAAATGAACTTGAGCAACAAGGACTGATATATGAAGGGGCTAGAGTGAGAATGAGGATTGGTGAAGATATTCCTCAAGATTATCCATTCCGAGATATAATTGCCCATCAACATGGTTCCATTGTATCTGTCCTGTGCCAAGCTGCTATAAACCAAATTTCTCAAGGAGAAACCAATGACTAATGATCAAAACCGGACAGATTTAGAACTTGCTAAAGACCTTAAAAAACTCACCGAGGTAATTGATAATTCTCTACACAGAGCCAACGCAATTCTTGAACAAGCCAAAGAAGTTGAGGAAATAAGAATTGTAATTGCTGAAGTTCGCACTAGCCGTGATCAACTTATAGAATCTCAAAGGGAAGCCGGAGAAATTGGAGATCAACTATCTCAGAGATTAGAAGATTTACAAACTCTTGAAACAAATATTCGACAACTTGACGCTCAAGTATCCCGGAATTTAGAAGCTGTAGAAAGTTGTGGCAATCTTCTCGATGAATTAACGCAAGCAAAAAGAGAACTGGAGGAAATTGGTGTTACCAGTCTTGTGGAACAAGCAAGATTAATTTTGGAAGATGTAAATAATCTTACAGCAGAATCCCGGATGATTTTACTAACAACACAAAATTATTTAGAGCAATCTCAACAAATTAAGGAAGACAATCTGGCAATATCTACTGCTAATGCTAGAAGCATTAATGAGTCCATCTCACAGATTGATAGATATAATCAAAATATTGAAGCTCAAGTATCCCAGAACTTAGAAAATTTACAAAGTTTTAGCAATATTCTCAGGGAATTAAAGGAAGCAAAAAGAGAACTGGAGGAAATTGGTGTTACCAGTCTTGTGGAACAAGCAATATTAATTTTGGAAGATGTAAATAATGTCAGAGCAGAATCCCAGAAAATTTTACTAACAACACAAAATTATTTAGAGCAATCTCAACAAATTAAGGAAGACAATCTGGCAATATCTACTGCTAATGCTGCAAGCATTAATCAGGCTATCTCACAAATTGATAGATATAATCAAAATATTGAGGCTCAAGTATCCCAGAACTTAGAATATTTACAAAGTTTTGGCAGTATTCTCAAAGAATTAAGGGAAGCAAAAAGAGAACTGGAGGAAATTGGTGTTACCAGTTTTGTGGAACAAGCAATATTAATTATTGACAATGCCAAAGGCATTTTAACACAACTTGAGTCTATTAAGAGTGAAATAGACGGTATAGGAGGTTTAGACGAAATTAGAAACCTACTGCAACAGGTAGATAATACCCGTGTGGAGTTGACGAATTCAAACCATCAATTGTCATTGTTACAAGGAGAAATAAGGGAGATCCAATATTTGGAGAACTATTTACAAGATTTTGGCAGGGTTCGTAATCATAAACAACTTAGGCAGTTTTTAAGACAGGAGTTAGGATTTATAGGATTGATAGTTTACGTACTTCACTTACTAACTCGTAACAGAAAAAGATAGATGGCCAAGATCAGGTTTTGGGGGTAATTTCCCTCTGGTTGTCTTCATATACAGAAAACAATCACAGGGCCACTACCCCCATATATAGTCACTCCAACTCCAAAAAATTACGACTCAGTAGCTAGTTCGGTGTTACCACGTTGACGACGACGGGTGAGACTATTAAACAGCATCACACCGATGGACTTGATAAAATTACCTTCCAATTAAAAATATCCTCTATCTAGCACTACTTCTACCTGATCATGTCCAGAATCAGGAAAGCATTCATTCAGGTGAAAAATAAATCTTTTAAAACAATCTAAATTAAGAGGATGTTCATCAACATAACTGACATAGGTGTCTCTATTTTCTCTTCTGTCATTAGAATTTCTAAATTTACTTCGTATATCAGATGAAAGTCTTTTTGCTTTTCTGCTGAAGGGGGGACAAAATAAACTAAAAGACCGACTGTATAAGGTTCATAGCTCTTAGACCTTGTTGATAATACTTGCGCTTATTAGGATTTAGTCTCATTAATTGGGCTACCAAAGATTGACAATTATCCATAAGAATGACCCAAGTATAACCATATAGACCAATATAAAAACTGCTATGTCGTCTGGTACTACGGCTCTTTTCTTTAACTCTTCCGACATATTCTTGTACACCCTTGCGTTTAATCTGTTGTCCTTGAATTGTCGCTGATGTGTAGGCAATAGCTATTAACAAAATTAGTGAAATCAACCCTTCTCCCGTGACTTTTGTATCTTCTAAATTATAGCCTACTGTTTTAAAATCTCTAAACATTTCTTCAAGTTAAAAGCGTTGTTTATAAGCTGTAATGGCTGCTCCTAGCTCTGGTAAATCTGTGAGAATCAACCATCCTTATTTTGGTGCTATACCCTTGAGCTTCCGTTTCCATTTACAGGCTAAATTAAAATATCCAAAACCTTTAAGTTTCGTGACTTTAACTCCTGGTAAAAATAATGATAATCCTGGTGCTAAACCCAAATCTTTCAACTCTAACCAAATCTCCGATTCTTTTTTGATAAATTCATTTTTTCTTCACCTTAAACAAAAGCTTAAACCTTGCTGATTCAACCAATTTGCTAATTTTACCGAACAAAATTCTCTATCTCCTAACACACATATTTTATATTTTTTTACTATCGCCAAAATCTCGGTCAACGCTTCTGTTTGTTGTTTGAGATTACTATTTCCTTTTTGCTTCAATAATTCAAAATATATCGGTATTGCTCGTTTGTCCCACACTATGCTTATCATGAATAAATTTATACATGACCATTTAGTCCGGTCTATTACTAGATATATTGTTTCTTTGTTTTCAAAGTATGTCTCTAACCAAACTTCAATTATTGGCAACCATATTTTCTTTATTGTTAATTTTGGTGATGATAAAAATCTTTGTATTTTTTTGCGTCTGCTTTGAAATTTTATGGGTATTGGTAGCGCATTCGCTAAAGTTTCTAAACTCACCTGTTTGATTGATTGTAAAATATCGAGCAGGATTTTTAACAACAGGTATTCTCCTAGACTTAATTGACTTCTGATATAGTTTTGATAAAATGTTGGTATCATTTTCATTAGATAGGTCTTATTGACAATACTTGACCTATCTTTTTCTACCATAAATCGTCACATTCTTGACACTGCCTTGCTTTCAGCCTTGTTTGTCTCCCCTTCAGGTAAACTATATTATCAATGGGTAATACACCTTTGAGAGAGGGATTTTCCTTTTCTATGGCTTCCATCCCTTGATCAACTAATTGCCCAATCCGTGGGTTTTTAGCGTTACCCTGGAAATGTAACCATCGTGCAGGTATGGGAACATAAAATACATTTTCCGCCTTGTATTCGTCCCGATCTTCGGGGTCGGCGTATTCATCCTGTGCTAATTTATCGTAGAGTTCATTAAAAGCATCAGAGATGTACTTAAGGAAAATCAAACCCAAGACAACGTGTTTATACTCAGCAGCATCTAAGTGACCCCGCAATTTATCCGCAGCTTGCCATAATTTCTCTTCAAAGCCCAAGTTAGTGCTACCAGCTTTAGATTTAGTTTGTTTCTTGGCCACTTAGTCCCTCACCCTTTACCTGCTGTTGTCCTGGTTCTGATTGATTAAATCATACCATCAACTTAGTCAGTGATTTTACGTTGATTTTAGTAATACTTATGATTGTAAATCAATCAAGTAACAAACTCAGGGGGGAGTGTCAACAAAAATCTTTGCTCAACTCGCCATAAAACTGGGACGCTCTCACCCCAAATTTTCGGTAGGATGATTCAAGATGCAAAAGAGGCTAGGTAAAAACTAGATATTAGTATTCTCCCTCTTTGTTAGAGATACCTTAATTCCGTCTCTACAGCACTCGACAATATTTCAACAAGTAAGCACACTCCATGCGTATTTCTCTAAATTGGCTGCGGGAACTGGTAGAAATTAAACTGAGTCCAGAAGAATTAGCACAAACCCTGACAATGGCTGGGTTTGAAGTGGAAGAGATCGAAGATCGCCAAACTTGGGCTAATGGCGTGGTTGTGGGTAAAGTGCTTGAGCGTCAACCCCACCCCAACGCTGATAAATTAAGTGTTTGTCAAGTGGATATCGGCGCATCTGAGACTTTAAATATTGTCTGTGGTGCGCCTAATGTCAAGGCGGGTATTTACGTACCAGTGGCTACTACTGGTACTTATTTACCAAATATCGATTTAAAAATTAAGCCGGCAAAGTTGCGCGGTGTCCCTTCTCAAGGTATGATTTGTTCTTTAAAAGAACTGGGCTTACCTAGTGATGTGGATGGAATCCATATTTTCCCCCAGGAAAATCTACCTTTGGGTAGTGATGTGCGTCCGTTATTAGGTCTAGATGATGTAATTTTAGACGTTACTGCTACTGCTAACCGTGCTGATGCTCTGTGTATGGTAGGGATAGCCAGGGAAGTGGCGGCTTTGACTGGCGGTAAGTTAAGTATACCTCAACCTGAGACTACATCAGTATCCAGGGGTGCTAGTAATTTAAAATTAAAAGTTGCTGATACCCAGGCTTGCCCTGCTTATATTGGTACTGTAGTTGCACAACTGAAAATTGCCCCTTCTCCTGATTGGTTGCAACAGCGTTTACGGGCGGCTGGGGTAAGACCTATAAATAATGTTGTGGATATTACTAACTATGTTTTATGGGAATGGGGACAACCACTACACGCCTTTGACAAAGACCGTTTACAATCTGTTGGGGGCGGTGAGGGTCTGACTGTTGGTGTTCGCTTTGCTACTGCTGGGGAATCTTTGAAAACCCTGGATGGGGTAACGCGCAAATTGTCAAGCCAAAATTTGTTAATTACTGTTAACAATACACCGGTTGCGCTGGCGGGTGTGATGGGTGGAGAGGAAACAGAAGTCTATGACGGTACTCACAGTATTGTTTTAGAAGCTGCTTTGTTTGATTCTGTGGTTATTCGTCGTTCTGCTCGGAGTGTGGGGTTAAGAAGTGAGGCTTCGGGAAGATATGAACGGGGTGTTAATAGGGCTGAGTTAGAAATAGCTTGTAACCGTGCTTTATCTCTGATGAGTGAATTAGCTGGTGGGGTGATTGTCCAACAGGAAATTGCTGACACTCGCCCAGACCCATCTACTTGGAGTCGTTCTATATCTCTACGTCTTGACCGAGTTAATCAGGTGCTCGGTCCTGTGGATTTGGGAGAGGATACCGGAGAAATTACCGCCGCTGATGTGGAACGCATTCTGTCTGCTTTGGGATGTAACCTAACTTCTACGGGTGAACAAACTTGGAGGGTGACAGTACCGCCCTATCGTTACCGTGATTTAGAACGGGAAATTGATTTGATTGAGGAGTTAGCCCGTCTCTATGGCTATGACAATTTTTGTGATACTCTGCCAGAAAAGTCGGAGGCTGGTTATTTACCCGTAGATCAAGAGTTAATCCGGAAGTTACGCGCTATTCTCAGGGCGGAAGGATTAACTGAAGTGATGCATTATTCTTTGGTCAAACCAGGGGATGATAGACAAATTGTTTTAAGTAATCCCTTGTTTGGGGAATATTCGGCACTGCGAACTGATTTGATATCCGGTTTGATTGATGCTTTTCAATACAATTTAGAGCAAGGAAATGGTTCTCTGAATGGTTTTGACATGGGGCGCATTTTCTGGGAAGAAGAAGATGGTTTGGAAGAAACCGATGCGATCGCTGGTATTATGGGAGGGGACAGGTTTTTGGGTAAGTGGTCAAAAGGCGGTCGTGAACAACCTATGACCTGGTTTGATGCCAAAGGTATTTTGGAAAGTGTTTTTAATGCACTCAATTTAAAGGTAGAGTATCAACCAGATTGTCGCGATCAGCGTTTACACCCAGGACGCACTGCTTCTTTGTGGGTGGGTGGTAACAGACTGGGTATATTTGGGCAACTTCATCCCCAATTACGACAGGAGCGGGGTTTACCTGATTCTGTCTATGTGTTCCAGCTAGATGTTAATGTGTTGTTGGATGCCATTGATCAAGATGAAATTCTCATTCCCACTTTTGTGGCTTATTCTACCTATCCAGCGAGCGATCGCGATATTGCATTCTACGCACCTGTAAACGTCTCGGTGGCAGAAATTGAAAAATCTATTCACAAAGCCGCAAAGGGACTGCTGGAATCTGTAGAATTGTTTGATGAATATCGTGGTGAAAATGTCCCCCCAGGACAACGGAGTTTAGCTTTTCGTCTAGTATATCGAGGGAGCGATCGCACTCTTACTGATACTGAAGTTGAGCCTGTACATAATAAGGTTCGTGAAGCTTTAGTGGAGAAATTTGGCGTTAGTCTCAGAAGTTAATTAACAGTGATTGGAGGTTTTGACCATCAAAATCTCCAATCTTGAAATTCAAGAATTGCCCATCTTAACTGTCTCAGATATATAGTAGAATCTTGGGAAAGAAGTATATTTTCAAGATAAAAAAACAGTAATTATGCCGAAATACATCATGTGGGGAACTTACTGCGAAAACGTTTTGGAAAAACGGGACCCCTATCGTCAAGACCACTTAGATGGGTTAGCAAAACAAAAAGCATCAGGTTTACTGATTACTCTCGGTCCGACCAAGGATACTACTAAAGTGTTTGGAATTTACGAAGCTGAAGACGAAGGAACTGTGCGCCAATTAGTGGAAAATGACCCCTACTGGAAAAATGGCATCTGGACTGAATATTTTGTGAAAGAGTGGATTCAAGCCTTTTGAATAATTATAGGGTGCGTTGACGAACGCGTAACGCACCGAGAAATTTTCTGTTACGGCTAGTCTAATTCACTCCCTCTAACTCTCACAGCTTCGGATACCTATTGAACATTTACCTCAACTGGACTGGCTTGATTAATGAGTTTATTAGCCTTTTAAAGCTTTTCTAAAATTGCGCCGATATGACTTATTGGCAATAAATAAAGCTGGCCATAACAATGATAAACTCAGGCGATTAGATAAAGTTTGACTGAAATTAGTTCGTTCAAACCCATTCCATAACTTCCAAACACCACCCACATAAACCACTATTAAGCCAAAAATAATTAACTTGATCATTGTCATCGACTCCGTTATTGACACTTAAAATCTGTAATCTATGATACTTACTCTCGGCAAGTTCATATTTTACAGCTAGTTAACATTGAGCAAAATGAAGTACCTAATGCCACCATAAAACATAGAGACAAGAAAAACCAATTGAAAGTCAAAAGATCCCAAATTTTCCTTGTTCCTTGTTGTGTCATGGCTTCCTGATGAAGAGATCATAAATCTGCCTATTTCTCACTAGATGCTTCTTAGGTAAGTTACTTAAATACCAATATCCATAGGAGACTAAAGAAAGAACATACAATATACTCTCACGGGTGTGTAAGCAGCAAAAACTGCAAATAACTAAGGAGAATTTATGCGTGCAGTACTGATGGCAGGCGGTTCGGGTACTCGGCTTCGCCCGTTAACTTGTGATCTGCCTAAACCAATGGTGCCTATTCTGAATCGGCCCATTGCCGAACATATCATCAATCTACTAAAGCGACATCAAATCACAGAAGTTATTGCTACATTGCATTATCTACCAGATGTCTTGCGAGACTACTTTCAAGATGGCAGCGATTTTGGCGTGCAGATGACCTATGCTGTGGAAGAAGACCAACCCCTAGGAACCGCAGGCTGTGTCAAGAATATTGCCGAACTGCTGGATGAAACATTTTTAGTGATTAGCGGTGATAGTATCACAGATTTTGACTTAACAGCGGCGATCGCATTCCACAAGCAAAAACAATCAAAAGCCACCTTAGTTTTAACCCGAGTTCCCAACCCCGCAGAATTTGGAGTGGTAATTACGGATGAAGAAAGTAAAATTAGGCGCTTTTTAGAAAAACCTTCTAGCAGTGAGATTTTTTCTGATACCGTCAACACAGGTATTTACATTCTGGAACCAGAAGTATTAGATTATCTACCATCTCATACAGAATGCGACTTTTCCAAAGACTTATTTCCCTTAATGCTGGAAAAAGGTCAAGCCCTGTATGGTTACATTGCTAAAGGTTACTGGTGCGACGTTGGTCATTTAGATGCCTATCGTCAAGCTCAATATGACGCCTTAGATCGTAAAGTAAAACTTGACTTTGCTTATCCAGAAATTTTACCAAACTTGTGGGTAGGGCAAAATACCTTTATCCCCTCCACAGCCATAATTGAAACTCCCGCCCTAATTGGTGATAATTGCCGGATTGGGGCCAGAGTGCAAATTGAAGCAGGAACCATCATCGGAGATAATGTCACCATTGGCGCTGATGCCAATCTGAAACGACCGATTTTATGGAATGGGTCAATTATCGGAGATGAAGGACATCTGAGCGCTTGCGTGATTTCTCGCGGTACCCGTGTTGATCGGCGCGCTCATGTCTTAGAAGCGGCTGTAGTGGGTTCCCTGTCTACTATAGGGGAAGAAGCACAAATCAGCCCTAATGTCAGGGTTTGGCCCAGTAAAAAGATTGAATCAGGTGCAGTGCTCAATATTAACTTGATTTGGGGGAACACTGCTCAAAGAAACTTATTTGGGCAGCGTGGTGTACAAGGATTAGCTAATATTGACATCACCCCAGAATTTGCTGTGAAGTTGGGATCTGCTTACGGTTCTACCCTGAAACCCGGTTCTAAGGTGACAGTTTCCCGTGATCAACGCAACATTTCTCGCATGGTTACCCGGTCATTAATTGCTGGTTTGATGTCTGTAGGTATTGATATTCAAAATCTCGATGCTACAGCTATTCCCATAGCACGGACAGTTATACCCACAATGTCCGTCGCCGGTGGGGTTCATGTACGGGTACACCCAGATCGCCCTGATTATATCCTGATTGAATTTATGGATGCTAAGGGGATTAATATTACCAAAGCTCTGGAGAAGAAAGTTGAAGGAGCTTATTTTAAGGAAGATATGCGGCGATCGCAAATTCATGAAGTTGGCGATGTAGCCTATACCAGTCAAGTAATTGAACGCTATTGCACAGCCTTTGAGAAGCTGTTAAACGTTGATACCCTGCGCAACAGTCGAGCCAAAGTAGTAATTGACTATGTTTATGCTGTATCTGGGGCGGTTTTACCACTCATGTTAGATAAATTTGGGGCTGATGCAGTGGTACTGAATGCGAGTGTGAATAAATCGGCCATGTCAGTTACCGACCGCGAAACACTGCTGACTCAGCTGGGTCATGTAGTGGAGGCGCTCAAAGCCAACTTTGGTGTGCAAGTCTCAGCTAATGGGGAACAGTTGATTTTAGTTGATGAATCAGGCTTTCCCATCCGGGGGGAAATTTTAACAGCACTGATGGTAGACATGATATTAACATCTAACCCCAGAGGCACGGTAGTTGTACCTGTTCATGCTTCTAGTGCTGTGGAACAAGTCGCCCGTCGTCACGATGGCAGGGTAATTCGCACTAAAGCTAATCCTACAGCTTTGATGGAGGCTTGTCAAAAAAATTCTAATGTCGTCTTAGGCGGTAGTGGCGAAACTGGTTTTATTTTCCCCCATTTACATCCGGGTTTTGATTCCATGTTCTGCATCGCTAAGTTAATTGAGATGCTGACTATTCAAGAGCGATCGCTGGCTACGGCGCGTTCAGAATTACCCCGTGTGGTTCATAAAGCTTATACAGTCCGTTGTCCTTGGAGTGCTAAAGGAGCGCTGATGCGTTATTTAGTGGAAACACACCCAGCCCAAAACCTAGAGTTAATTGATGGGGTGAAAATTTGCCAACCCTACGATGATAGTTGGCTATTAGTTTTACCAGACGCCAGCGAGCCTTTAGTACATTTGTATGCCAACAGTAATGATCGCGATTGGGTAGATGAAACACTCAGAAACTACCGCACCCGTGTTCAGACCTTCGTGGAAAGACAACAAGAATACCAACCAGCAGAGGTGTAAATATTGATAGGATAGCGTGGCGATAGCCATACAATAGTGGTTATTTAGAAGTCATTCTTAGACCACTGGGAAGCTCGGAAGTTAAGTGTAGACTTGGTTAGTTTTGAGTAGGTTTAACAAAGCGGATTAGCCGGGGTAACCTATCGCTAACTCAGTTTGAGGATCAAAAAAGTGCAGTTTTTCTGGATTTAACGAGAACCATAATTCCTCACCAACCTTGACTAATCTATCCGGTGGAACTCGCACCTGTAGATAGTTGTCTGTATACTCAATTTGAGATTCAGGTGGGGAAATTCTCACAGACACAAAAGAATCATTGCCCAGATTTTCTACCAAGTCTACTTTGACGGGTAAATTTTTGGTCGCTGGTACACTCAAAATTAAGTGTTCCGGGCGAATACCTAAAATGATGGTTTGCTGATCATATTTCCGCAGGGGTGTCGCCCAAACGTCTGGGAGAGTGAGGCGAAAATGGTTATGGGTAATTAATAACGGAGCATGGAACCTCACCGGAATAAAATTCATGGGCGGGGAACCAATGAATTCAGCCACAAAGCGGTTAGCAGGATGGTTATAAAGTTCTAATGGGGATGCGACTTGCTGAATTTGACCTTGATTCATAATGGCAATGCGATCGCCCATAGTCATAGCCTCGGTTTGGTCATGGGTGACGTAAATGGTGGTGGTTCCTAGTTGGCGTTGCAATTTGACAATTTGGGCGCGGGTTTGGGCCCGCAATTTAGCATCCAAGTTAGAAAGGGGTTCATCCATTAAAAACACTTGGGGGTCACGGGCGATGGCTCTTCCTAAAGCTACCCGTTGTCTTTGACCCCCCGATAGCTGTTTGGGTAAACGATTCAGCAAGGTTTCCATTTGTAATAATTGGGCAACATTTAGCACCTGCTGATCTACCTGCCTTTCTTGATCAGAAATGTAACGTAGTCCTTTAGGTAACTTTCTGGTGATTCCTACAAGGATATTTGTCGCCCATGTTGGGAGTGAGGAGTTTTGACTTTCCCCATTGCCTAATGGGCGGCGACGGAGTCCAAAAGCAATGTTGTCATAGACAGTCATGTGGGGGTAGAGGGCGTAATTTTGAAACACCATGGCAATGTCTCTTTCTTTGGGTGGTAGGTGATTAATTAAGCGATCGCCCACCCAAATATTCCCTGCTGTCATCGCTTCTAACCCGGCAATTAACCGGAGTAGAGTGCTTTTACCACAACCTGAAGGACCCACCAGCACCATAAATTCACCATCGGCGATGGTCAAATTAATTCGCCGTAAGACATTGATAACTTCTGCCGGTTCTGGGGTAGCATTTTTTTTATTCCTATGACTAGGAAAGGTTTGGGATGCTACACTTTCCCCTTTCCGCTGGGGAAACGTTTTATAAATATTTTCTAAAACAACTTGCGCCACGAGTATCTGAAGTAACGGTAATTATATGGCTGACTCCGCACAGGGGAAGGTATGGCTTACCCCACGCTACGCTATCAGCACCCATGATATATGTTACCTGTGACTAGGAAAAGTAAAAAAACTGTAACCAACAAAGCAGACTACCCTAGATTTATGAGAGTATTTTTTGCCCATGAAGTGGTATGATTGTACTACTCATGCAGAATTTAATGCTCGTTGTAGTCAGGCGAAGGTAGGGAATGGTATCGCAAGTACTATTCAAAGCGATCGCTTGGCTTTTATGCTAGAAAAGACTCAAAGCTCAAAGTGTATGTCAGGAATTCATTTAGGCAAATTAAATATAGTTAGCTAATTAAAATCTTATTGCTTGATCAAAAACTTGTCCAATTAGGAGGATTCAATGAATAGCTGCGTTTTAATGGCGGAAATCATTCAAGAACCACAATTACGCTATACAGCGGATAACTTAGCAATCACAGAAATGCTGGTACAGTTCCCCAATTCTCAGCGTGCAGAAGACCAGTTAGTTACCCTAAAGGTAGTGGGCTGGGGGAATATGGCTACAGAAATTCAGCAAAACTACCACCAAGGCGATCGCGTGATTTTAGCAGGACGCTTAGGGATGCACACTGTTGAGCGTCAAGAAGGGTTTAAAGAAAAACGGGCTGAATTAACAGTACAACAGATTCAACCTCTAGGAAGTAATTTTACATCATCCACAACGATAAATTCGTCAGTCACCTCAACACTCCTACAAACAGCATCCCCTGTTGTTACACCTTCACGCAACGAAGTTGAATTACCTCCAGTCAGCGCCCCGACTCCCGTTGGCGCTGCACCTCAGCGGAACAACTTCCCATCCACACAGCCAGTCCAAAATTTTGAACGCACTGCTTATCCCCCTGTGAACGAGCAAGAACAAGATCCCGATGACATTCCTTTCTAAGTCGGGGATGGGAACTGGGTCACAAGAACCGTTGAGTAATGAGCAAGGGGAAACATGAAGTGCGATCGCTGATTATTGATAACTACGACTCCTATACATTTAATCTCTATCAGATGCTCGCTCAGGTGAATGGAGAACTTCCCCTGGTAATTCGCAATGATCAGATTGATTGGAAGGATGTAATCAAACTCACATTTGACAATGTTGTGATTTCCCCTGGTCCGGGTCGTCCAGAAAAGGTCTCGGACTTTGGTATCTGCGGCCAGGTGATTCAAAATCTCCAAAATCTTGATGTACCCCTGCTGGGTGTTTGTCTTGGTCACCAGGGACTAGCTCATGTATACGGCGGTACTGTAA
Organism: Anabaenopsis tanganyikae CS-531; assembly: GCF_029891675.1. Lineage (NCBI taxonomy): Bacteria > Bacillati > Cyanobacteriota > Cyanophyceae > Nostocales > Nodulariaceae > Anabaenopsis > Anabaenopsis tanganyikae. Next base: position 10,469 of record NZ_JANQDF010000187.1, on the reverse strand, counting down.
CTCATGCACCGGAGGTGATGCATGGGCAATCTAGTAAAATATATCACAATAGTTCTGCTCTATTTGAGGGAATTCCCCAGGGCTTCTCTGTGGTACGCTACCATTCCTTAATGGTTGCCCAAGAGTTACCCAACTGTTTAGAAAGAGTCGCTTGGACAGAAGCCGGATTGATCATGGGGCTGCGTCATCGGTATTTACCATTTTGGGGTGTGCAATTTCATCCCGAATCAATCTGCACTGAATACGGCTGGAAGATTTTAGAAAACTTCCGTAATTTTACTAAGAACTTATCCCCGAACCGAGAGAGAGAAACTAAGTATCAAGACAGTGCCAAAAAATTGACTCGACAAAATCCTATTCTTCCTTGCCAGTACAAAGTTTATAGTCAAAAACTGGATATCTATCCAGATCCAGAACAGGTGTTTGTACATCTGTATGGCCAAGCCACACAAGCGATCGGTAAAGATACTCACGCCTTTTGGCTTGATAGTAGCTTAGTTGAGCCTGGTCTTTCTCGCTTCTCTTTTATGGGAGGAAGTGGCGGTTTAAATAGCTTGTTGGTTGAATACCGCACGGAAACTAGAGAATTAACTATTACCCAATCTGGTCAAAAGACACAGATAAATGTCAGTATTTTTGACTATCTTCAAAGTCAAATTAATGAGCGTAGTTATCAGTCTGATGAGCTACCCTTTGACTTCAATTGTGGGTTTGTGGGCTACTTTGGTTATGAAATCAAGGCAGAATGTGGTTCTGAGTTAGTTCATTGTGGACCCCTTCCCGATGCTATGTTTCTGTTAGCTGATCAAATCATTGTGTTTGACCACCAAGAACAAACTACCTATCTGGTATGTCTGGCCAAACAGCATCAAACTACAGCAGCAAAGGAGTGGTTAGAGTCAACAGAAAAACAACTGCGCACACTCCCAGACCTTCCACCTATTGTACCGCCCCTTAGTCATACCCCCATCAATTTCCGTCTGAGTCGTTCTCACCAGACCTACATAAATGATATTTACCAATGTCTGCACAAAATTAAGGACGGGGAAAGCTATCAAATTTGTTTGACTAATAAACTTTACACAGATGCTGCTCCCGATCCATTATGCTTTTATCGTACCTTACGCCGAGTTAATCCGGCTCCTTACTCGGCATTTATGCGCTTTGGTGAAGTTGCTATTGCTTGTTCATCCCCAGAACGATTTTTACGTATTGACCGCGCTGGGTGGGTAGAAACTAAGCCGATTAAAGGAACTTTAGGCCGTGGTCAGACTCCAGAGGAAGATAAAATACTGCGGGAAAAACTGCTCAGTAGTGAAAAAGACCGCGCCGAAAACTTAATGATTGTGGATTTGTTACGCAATGATTTAGGTTTGGTATGTGAAGTGGGTAGTATCCAGGTGACAAAGTTGATGGATGTGGAAACTTACGCCACAGTACATCAACTTGTGAGTACGATTCGGGGTTATTTACGCGCGGATATGACTGCTACTGATTGTATTAGAATGGCGTTTCCCGGTGGTTCGATGACGGGTGCGCCGAAAATTAGAACTATGAAGATTATCGATGAGTTAGAATCTGAAGCTCGTGGAGTTTATTCCGGTGCTATTGGGTTTTTAGCTCTCAATGGTGCAGCAGATTTAAATATTGTCATTCGTACCGCAGTGTTGACTCCTAGAGGGACTTCTATTGGGATTGGCGGTGGTATTGTGGCTTTATCTGAACCGGAAGCTGAGTTTGAGGAGGCTTTTCTCAAAGGTAAGGCGTTAATTCAGGCTTTATCGTAATTTATGATCATAGTTTTTGAGAATCCGCGATCGCCTCTCCTATTAAACTGGACGGACAAACACAGGAATCTTGTTAATTAGCTCAACCCACCTTTTATCCTGTTTTGGGATTATCCGAAAATAGGTTTATTGTACTGACATACATATAGTGCTAAAGCCAAAGCCCTATGAAATCTATCTCCAGCCATGAGTATGAAATATTCCGGCGCTGTATGATTGCGGCACGCAAGGAAGCACAACTTACTCAGGAATCTCTCGCTAAATCTCTTGAAAAACCCCAATCTTTTGTTGCTAAATATGAGAATGGCGAGCGGCGCTTGGATGTCGTTGAGTTTATCATAGTTACTCGGGTAATTGGCGTGGATCCTTGTGCCATTCTGAGGAAGGTTGAACAACAAATATCTAAAGCATCTTGTGAAGAAAAATTATGAACACACAAGATGTAATCAAACTCGCGGCTGAGTATTTAGCTAATTTATCGGGGCATACATTTGATGTTTTAAACATATCTAAACCTATGACAGTTAATGCAGCTGTCAATTTAGCTAAAGTGATCTCGAAGCTTTCACCATTACTGGGAAATCTAATCGAATTTAACACTGTTGAGTTTTTAAATAAGCAGGATGATTTTGCTGAATTTGGAACATGGTAGAGGCAAGATCCGGGATTCCCTGATGCTATCTTTGTGGGAAACATTCAACCAATACCAGGATTAGAGATTAAAGCATGGTTTCCATTGGCAACAGAGATAACAGCGCGATTCAAAGATAGCCAGAATCACTTTCAATTTGATCAAACTCACGTTGCGATATTGGCATGGCTACCTGAGAAGATTATTTACGGAAACCCTCGTATTTTAGAGGATGTTTGATAAGTCATGATTAGTGTATCAAACATTGTTTGACCCCACCCTAACCCTCCCCTTGTCAGGGGAGGGGACTGGATTTTATTGTTTTTTGTGTGTTCCCCAATCCTTCCCATTCCCCAATCCTTCCCATTCCCCAATCCTTCGGTGTTCGGTGTTCCCTGTTCCCTAATATAAAAATTACCTGTTTAATACTTTCCAAACAACCTCTTAGGGTAATAAGACTTACGCAAGATTGGACTAAAAACCTAGTTCTGATGTACGGGTGATTCATGAATTACCCCTACTTTCGTTCTGTTTTGCGTAAGTCCTGGGTAAGTCTAGATAAATCTTACCCTAGAGATAGCCTTGGGGACTAATCAAAATTGCCAGTGTTAAGGGAAACTATTAGGATTCAAGCGACGGCGGTTTGCAGGTGCTGACTCAGGGTTCTGGGTAGTGCTACTGGTCAAAGTTCCACCATCTTCACGGGTGAGGAAAGGTTTTAAATTAATAGCGCTTCTAGATGCAGTCATGGGATTGTTACCACGACCTAGAACTGTGCGCGCTAAGTTGTCTAATCCATTTACTCTTCTACCATTGGTAATATAAGTATTCACGGGTACTGTCTGTCTTCCACTGTCAGCGGTAATCAAGTTTTGGAAAACGTCATTGAGTACTACAAATGGGTCTTTATCACGGGGTACAGTCAACACAATCCGACATAAAGGATTAGCCCGTGTAGTCACACAAACTATGTTTTCATTATTTTGTACAGATGTTTGCAGTTCTTCCAGACCATCTGGGCGATATAATTCTAAGCGACTGGCAATAGCTTCACAGCGTCTTTGGGGACTCCAACCACCACCTAAAGTCCTAGGTGCAGCCCAGGGGAAGAATTCTCCTGGTATACTTTGTGGTTGGTACATGACAGTGTACTGTCCATTATAAAATTGACAAGTAAACCGAGTGCCACTAGTTACGGTTGGTGTGTTTATGGGTGGACTTGTTGGCGCTGATGTATCACCTGAGGGTATGGTGGGTACAACCACCTCACCGAAACTAGAATCATTAAATTGAGCTAGTGCTGCAGAATTACTCATTAGTAATGATAAGCCAAGACTGCCCAAACATCCAAACTTGAAAAGTTGTGCAAACATAAATGATTTCCCACTCTCAACCTAGTTAGGTGTTGATAACTTCAGTGACGAATAATTGGGGATTTTTGATTCATCAAAGATGCTGCTTTTTTTGTAGAAGTAGCGGCCTCAAGATTACATGGAAATAGCTTGTTCTGGGTTATAGTTTCTACCCTGACAAAACTCATCTATCCAATTCGCCAGACTACGACTATGGGTACTAGGTGATGGGGTGAGTTGAGGGCGAACATTTTTCGGTTTTGGCGATATTTCCCCCTGATTCCGGGAAACTGGGCGTTTGAGGTAGTCAAGTAGGAATAAAACCCCAGTTAAATAGTTTTTTTGTAGTAAAAGAGTCCAAAACTTCATAGGTAGATGATCAAACCGAGGATCTCGGACTTTTGCACAAGGTCGAGTTTTGGCTTTGTGAATTACCTCCATTGTCATTGCTAGGGGCGATCGCCTTTCCCCTACTGTCAGAGGTAATCGCACTGGTTGATATTGACGTAGTAAATTGGCAGGTAGTTTAGTAGAATATGCTATTTTAGCACCCGGTGCAGAAGTAACCTTAGTCGCCATTGCAACCGTGGGAATAATTTCATGATTTTTTGTATACGGTGCAACAGATTCAGGCAAGCGCGGCAGATTAACATTCGCAGTGGCAGGACTAGCAATCTTAATAGTAGGTGCAACTAAAGCCACATCTTTGGTTTGAGTATAATTTTCTGGCAAAGATTCCCTTTCCCACTCACTTGTAGAATCCTCAGAGTTAATTACATCTAATTCTTGGTCAGGATTAAAGTTAAGACCTAAAGCTGTAACTATCTGATCGGGATTACTATTTAAATCCACCATAAAAGAAAGATAATCCTGAAATTGCGGCTCTAAAACCGACAAAGTGGCCAAAATAAACCCAGATGAAGGACGACGCAGACCATTGTAAGTACCCCAAACCCTGATTTTTGCCAGCCAAGAGCGATTTTGCTGGTAGTAACTCAGCCACTTAATTTTCACGGACTGGCGCAGCTGCTGAATATTCATGGATTTTCCCCTTGGTCAGAAATTGAGTAGTATTTTATATTTTGGATTTACTTAATATTAGCGATGAAAGCGACGATATAGCATTTTTTTGACACTTTCACCACCTAACAAATGTTGTTTTACCAGTAGAGGTACTTCATCGGGTTTAACGCCGCTATACCAAACCATATCGGGTAAAACTAGCACCATTGGCCCGTTACCACACTGTCCTAAGCAGCCACTGGCTATTATCGTTACATTGGCAACTGGTAAACTTGTAAAAGCGGCTAATACCTTTGCTGCACCTTGCTTTTTACAAGTACGATTTTGGCACACTCGCACACATCTAGCCGCAGACTTTGGGTCTGTCTTTGGGAAGTTGGATGGTTGACTTATATTTGACATTGCTCTATCAAGTGGTAGATATACAGCAAAAATATTGACTGATAAGCTCCCTCTCCTTACCTAGGAGAGGGTGGGGCTAAGGTTTAATCAGGTGAGATATTCCTAGCGCCATAACCAACTACTAATCACTAATGACTAATCCTTTTGAGGCTAGCCATTGGTGATTGAATATGCGTGACTGATACCGGGAACCACTATCACATAATATGGTAGCAATAGTATGTCCTGGTCCCATCTGCTTTGCTAAAGCTACAGCCGCGCCAACATTAATCCCCGTGGAACCGCCCATTAATAGCCCATCTTTCCGCAGCAGTTGATATACCACCCGTAAAGCCTCTGTGTCATCTATCTGAATAGCGTCGTCAATGGGTGCGCCTTCCATATTGGCAGTGATGCGGCTATTACCGATGCCTTCTGTAATAGAACTACCTTCAATCTTGATTTCACCGGTTTTGATGTAGCTATACAGTCCACTACCTAGGGGGTCGGCAACTACACATTTAACAGATGGATTTTGTGATTTTAGGTACATTGATACACCAGCAAAAGTACCACCAGTACCAGTTGCAGCTGTCCAAGCGTCAATTTTCCCCTTTGTCTGTGCCCAAATTTCTGGGGCCGTGGTTTCGTAGTGGGCGAGGCGGTTAGCTAAGTTATCAAACTGATTAGCCCAAATAGCATTATCTAATTCGGCGGCGATTCTGCCAGATAGTTTAACGTAGTTATTGGGGTCTTTGTAGGGAACTGCGGGAACGGTGCGCACTTGTGCCCCCAGGGTCGTGAGTGCATCTATTTTCTCTTGGGATTGGGTATTGGGAATAATAATTAGGCATTTATAGCCTTTAGCGTTGCAAATATGCGCTAGTCCAATACCAGTATTACCGGCGGTTCCTTCAACCACAGTACCACCGGGCTTGAGTAGGCCTTTTTTTTCCGCATCTTCAATAATATAAAGTGCAGCGCGGTCTTTGACGGAACCCCCAGGATTCAGAAATTCTGCCTTACCAAGGATTTCGCAACCCGTTTCTTCACTAAAGCTGTTTAGGCGAATTAGTGGTGTGTTACCAACGGTGCCAACAAATCCATTTTTGATATCCATTTTGATTTTACCTGAGTTCTTGTCTATAAAAATTTTGCCTGATGGCAGTGTTCAGATGTACAGATTCTGCCATGAATATCTCTTGCTTTGGGTCGGTCTCAAGACCAGCTATTGAGCGATCGCTTTTGTTGTGTTATTAAAGGATTTGCACCCTTGGCCACTGTGACAAGAAGACGGTTTAATCTAGATTGATAGGCAAAAACGCCAAGGTATCGTCTGGTCTTGGCGCTGGGTTTAATATTGTAAGTGGACTAAGGAGCAGTTTTACTTGTTAGGCTGAGGGGTCATTCTCAGATAAGGCTTAATTTCTTGGTAGCCTTTGGGGAATTTCTCTTTGAGAACTTCTGGATCTTTGAGTGAGGGGACTATGACACAATCATCCCCATCTTTCCAGTCAGCAGGTGTAGCTACGCTGTAATTATCGGTCAGTTGTAGAGAGTCAATTACCCGTAAAAGTTCATCAAAGTTGCGGCCAGTGCTGGGGGGATAGGTAAAGCTCAGGCGCAGTTTTTTATTAGGGTCGATGATGAAGACAGAACGCACGGTGATGTTAGCAGCTGCGTTGGGGTGAATCATATCATAAAGGTCAGAAACCTTTTTGTCTGCATCGGCGAGAATTGGGTAATTGAGGGCGGTTCCTTGAGTTTCTTCGATATCTCCTACCCAGCCATTATGGGAGTCAACATCATCAACGCTCAGGGCGATGGGTTTGACGTTACGTTTGTCAAATTCCGGTTTGAGTTTGGCCACTGTGCCTAGTTCAGTGGTACAAACGGGGGTGAAATCAGCCGGGTGAGAAAACAGCACTACCCAGCTGTCACCTGCCCATTCATAAAAGTTGATATCGCCGTGTGTGGATGCTTGTGTAAAGTTAGGTACTGTATCACCAAGACGGAGAGTCATGTAAGATTCCCTGTAATTTAGAAAGGCATATGTATTCTACTTTGCCATCATGACACAATACACGGTTTTCCTAGAGGCTTTTAGCACTTTTTAACAAAATTTCATTTTCCCGTCAAGACTGGAAAATCAACTTATGAAAATTTAACAGTTTTAAACTGCTAGGTGCTGCCGGACTTGAGATACTAATTCATCTGTCCAGTGGTTAGCCAATTCATCATTAACAGCTTCTACCATGACTCTGATTACCGGTTCTGTACCGGAAGCCCGGACTAATATTCTCCCCGCATCACCCATTGCAGCTTCGGCTTGGGCGATCGCTTGTTGCAAGGGTTGGCAATCTTGCCAATTTAATCGCCGATCGCGATCTGTAACTCGCACATTCCGCAATAATTGGGGGTAAGTTTGAAAACTTTCATCTACCATTTGACTGAGGGGAACACCCGCTGCTGTCACCAATCCTGCTAGATGTAATGCTGTTAACAACCCATCACCGGTAATGGCATAATGGCGGCAGAGAATATGACCAGATTGTTCACCACCTAACATCCCCCCTGTGCGCATCATTTCTGCTTGCACATATTGATCACCTACGGCGGTGCGAATTAACTTCCCACCCTGTTTTTGCCAAGCTCTCTCAAAGCCTAAGTTAGCCATGACTGTAGAAACAATCAGGTTATCTGGTAGTTGTTGCTGTTGTTGTAGGTGTCTACCCCATAGGTAAAGGATGTAATCGCCATCTACTGGCCTACCAGTATGATCTACAGCTAAAATGCGATCGGCATCGCCATCAAAGGCAAAGCCCAAGTCTGCGTTATGTTCTTTGACCGCGGCTTGCAGAATTCCTAGGTGAGTCGATCCACAGTTAACATTAATGCGATCGCCATCAGCTTGATTATGTAGGCTGATCACCTCCGCCCCCATGGCGGTAAATACTTTGGGTGCTAACCCCACCGCTGCACCCCACGCTAGGTCTAAAACAATTTTCAGTCCTTGCAGATTGACCTTTTCCGGCAAGGATTGCTTTAAGATGTCCCCATACTGGTCTACTAGTTCCCGGCGAGAATAATGCCGTCCACAATTAGTAACTTTACCTGCAACTCCATCACCCCTTACTCCCGCCTCGATTTCCGCCTGCAAGGCTGGAGATAATTTAGTACCATTACCATTAAAAATCTTAATCCCGTTGTCTTCTGGTGGGTTATGACTAGCAGAAATCATCACTCCACCTATGGCCTCACTCATACTGGTGAGGTAAGCCACGGTAGGAGTGGGACATAACCCCAAATACCAAACCTCCACCCCGGACGCTGTTAACCCCGCACTCAACGCCATTGCCAGCATATCACTAGAGTTTCTGGAATCTTGCCCCAGGATAACTGGCCCTGTGTGACCACCATGTTTTTGCAAAATCACACCCGTCCAGAAACCCACTTCCAAAGCTAAGGGAGCATTTAGTAATTCTCCTACTTGCCCACGAATACCGTCTGTACCAAATAAGCGGGTATTAGCTACTGAACTTAGGTTTAACCTCCAATTGTGAGATTCACATGGATAACTACCTTGAACGTTACTTTGGTTTGTGTTGATAGATGTCACCATAAGTTCAATATCCCACGTAATTACAGGTTGACTCAGCAGTTATACTTGAGTTAAGTTTCTCTGTGTAAGTAATATATGCGCTTTTTTTGGCGAAAATCATTTGAATCACACATTATTATGTGACAATACTGTATTATCCTTTCTCAATTGTCAATATTTAATATTTACCGAGTTTTATCTTATTTAATGGTTTTCAATTCAATTATTCCTTTCTACACTTGTTAGCTGCTATTTAGCAATTTGAACACAGGCGGAATAACTAGGATTGATACCAGGATGGTAAAAATCAGATGTTTTAGTTTTGACTTCACCCTGGTGGTAGTGGTCTATAGACCCTTGGAGCAACCTACAAATTCAAGATACTTAAAAAAAATTAATATAAATTCTCATCAAATAGTTCTAATCTAACATCTTAATGGCTTTTTTAGTCATTCATAAATCCTAAATTCGGCAATTAACCTTTTAACTTGAGAGATTTAGTATGAGCAGCAATTTAGCAAGCAAATTACGTGTAGGCACTAAAAAAGCCCATACAATGGCAGAAAATGTGGGTTTTGTCAAGTGCTTTTTAAAGGGAGTTGTAGAGAAAAACTCCTACCGAAAACTAGTTGCTAACTTTTACTTCATCTACTCGGCCATGGAAGAAGAGATGGAAAAACACCGTCAGCATCCCATTGTCGGTAAAATTAACTTTCCCCAACTCAACCGTAAGCAAACTTTAGAGCAAGACCTAAGTTACTATTTTGGTGCTAACTGGCGGGGGGAAATTCAACTATCGCCAGCAGGTGAGGCTTATGTGCAACGCATCCGCGAAATTTCCCAAACAGAACCAGAATTATTAATCGCTCATTCCTATACCCGCTATTTAGGTGACCTATCAGGGGGTCAAATCCTCAAAAACATTGCAGTCACAGCCATGAACTTGTCGGAAGGTCAAGGTACTGCTTTCTATGAGTTTGCAGAGATTACCGACGAGAAGGGATTCAAAACTCAATACCGTCAAACTCTGGATGAATTACCTATTGATGATGCTACAGGCGATCGCATTGTCGATGAAGCTAACGCCGCCTTTGGGATGAATATGAAGATGTTCCAGGAATTGGAAGGTAATTTGATCAAGTCCATCGGTGTGATGCTGTTTAATAGTCTCACCCGTCGTCGTCAACGTGGTAACAGTGAACTAGCTACTGAGTCGTAATTTTTTGGAGTTTGAGTGACTATATATGGGGGTAATATCCCTGTGATTGTTTTCTGTATATGAAGACAACCAGAGGGAAATTAGCCCCAAAAAATTAAACAATTTAGTAAAATACTTTTTAGGCGACATTGAAAACACTGATGAAGACAAAAACTGTTATCAAGAACTCCCCTATTGCTATAAGCTATAGGTTTTTGCTAGTCAAGTATACAAATCTATTGTATCTTAGGGTTTCATATTAAAATGACATCAATAGTATTCCCAAATATTGAAACTATAGTGGAGCGTGTAGCACAGATTCAGATAGATAAAAACAGTGCTACACAATCATTTCTGGCTCTACCGTACTTGTTATGCTAATTTAACAACTGGTTCGAGGGAACAGGGAACAGGGAACACACCGAACAGAGATTAAGAAGGAATATTCAGGCATTTTCTTCAATAACCAACATTATTTCCCTTATACGGTAAGCCT
>NZ_JANQDF010000186.1:0-4121 GCF_029891675.1 Anabaenopsis tanganyikae CS-531 | reverse complement strand
GGTGTAAAAATGCCATTAATACTAAGTGAGGCGCAATTTCTGGGTAAGGGGTGCTTTTAAATAACGGTTCCCCATGTTGTCGCCAAAAGTCTAAGAATAAGTCTAATAATTTTTCTGGGATTAATTCACCACTGGGACTCAACCATTCAGGTTCAATCACCCCTAAGGACATAATGGGCGTATAGGCTAAAACTTTAGGTAAAACTTCTCTATAAATCGGGTTAGCAATTTCTAAACCTCTAATAGGATGATAGCGACACAATCCTAAATCTAGGAGAAAACGAATATCATCATTAGGCACATCTGGTAATTCTTCCCCGGCTAACATGGGTTGAATAATCGCCTTAACCCTATCCTCTCGTAATCGCTCGGCGAGACTATCTAAATGGGTGTCTTGCCTTTGAATTAAGATATCTTTAGCTTGATTAATTAAATCTACCGTGATGGGAATGTTGGTATCTTCTGCTAAATATTCTGTAACTTGACGGGCGATCGCATTAACTAACCAAGGTTGACCCTGGGTTAAATAGTAGGCGTGATTAATGGCTTCGGGGGTGAAAATTTGCCCCGTGGCTTGGGTGTGTTGTGCGTATAGATTCCTTACATCTTCCAAAGTAAAATTATTTAAAGTTAAAGACTCTACCTTAATATTAAAGGGGCTAGAGGTATTTAACCCGTCACTACCACCAGAAGCTACCTTATAATCACGTACATCCCGCATCCCGATTAACGCCACACATTGGGGGAACCCTTGGGGGCGATTGGGATAACCGGAGCGTAACTGGCGCAGTACAGAAATTAAAGTTTCATCACTTAAAGCGTCAATTTCATCTAAGAATACCACCAAGGGTAAAGGAGAGTCAGCCGCCCAAGTGCTTAAAAATGTGCCAATTTGGGAACCAGTACCCACTTCTGTCCATGTAGTGGGCTGTAGATTAGTTGGTAGGCGAAATTTAACCGACTGTTTCCACTCATCTAAAATTGCTCTTTCAGCAGTTCCAGGAGCATGGGGAAATACTGCGCCCACTTCTAAGGATAGTAAGACGGCGGTATATTTACCACTGGCTGTTAATTCCTGTGCTAGGGTAAGCATGGCAGTAGTTTTACCGGTTTGTCTGGGTGCATGGATGACAAAGTAATTCTGTTGGTCAATCAGGCGTTTTAACTCTGGTAACCGCTGACTTGTGGGTAAGGTATAGTGGATATTTGGCTTACAAGGGCCAGCAGTATTAAACCATTTAGTCATAATAGTTTATGTATAGCTTGATTTGATTATAACTTCCATGATTGTTGACTGTTAACTGTTGACGGTTGACCGTTGACAGGTCAGAAGTATTAATAGTCAACAGCGATCTGCACTTCGGCTCAAGCCGAGTGCAAGCTTTAGCAGCAGCGCTGGTGCGATCGCCCACGGATAACACCTACTGTGGACACTGGGTAAAATATCCGCGATTTCTGAGAAAAGTTTGGATATTAAAGGCGCTCGCCTTGATTGGATGTGAATACGATTTATCTTCTCAAATATCTATAGATAGATGACATAATTACCCCAATAGTATCACTGATTTGGCAATATAAAGCCTTTGCTGGCGATAAGGCAAATATATTATATACCCCTGGCTGACTTCTCTAATAAGTTCGGTATTCTAGTATTGTCTCTACTCAAAACTATTTACTTTAACTCCCCAGGCTGGATTCGAACCAGCGACCAATCGATTAACAGTCGATCGCTCTACCGCTGAGCTACTGAGGAACGCTCACAAGTAATTATCTTAAACCCAACATATAGAATTTGGCAAGTGTTTTACCAAACTTTTTTTTGTAGATATTTAATTATGATCACATTACAGCCCAAACCCTTGCTAGTAAAGGGTTATCGCCTTTTAGATTCCAGTGGCTACTATAACCCCATTCTCAATTGAGCTAGTCGCTGGCGTGCTTTGGCATCAATGGAGTTGGCTAAAAACCGACTTTTGGGTTGCTTGGGTTTTTGATATTTATGTCGCATCCGAGAAATTGTACTTTGCACATCACTACAAAGCTGTTGTGCTGACAACAATTCAGCCCCATAGCCCTGAACTATCAACTGTTGGGCGCGGTCAGATGTGGCCACAATTACCCGATTAATCAGAGACTGCGCTTTTTGCTCCCTTAGAGATGCACAGGATTTTTCAATATAAGTGTCTGCGGTTTGTCCAAACTCAGTGTAATGAACTGATAACAGTTCCGTAATCATTTCTTGATTAGTAGGAGCTTTATGATGTTGGGCATCAAAAATTATTTGAGTGTTATAACCTAGAAACGAGCTGTAACTAGTCATTACTTCGACTAGTTCCCAGCGTGCAGCCTCTAGTCCTGAACGATCACGGGTTTTTTTCAGGCAAGGCCAAGCGCCAATTATATTGTAGCCGTCTACTAACAAGACAGCGGGTAGTAAGGAACGATGCATGGTATTTAATCACAGTTATCTAGAGTTAACAAAATTCATTCATAAATTTCATGGTAATTGAAATATTACTTGTAACTCTATGTTACAAACCATTAAAAAATTGCATCAGATGATAGGATTTCACTGCAAAAGGCTTGGCCAAACAGAAACGCGCCGGATCAAGGCGCGTCTCAATTGTTAGTAACTATTCAGAAAAAGGCATGGGAGCAAATGGGTATTTAAATTGATCCATTATCCATTGTCATCAACCTTTGCTTCAGACGCTGAGGATCACCTTGATCTATTAAACAGCCATTTTCTAGTAGAAAAGCACCGTCACAGTAGTTCAACTCATCTAGGCGATGAGTTACCCACAGAGCCGTCATTCCCCGACTTTTGACTAAACCACTCACACTAGCCACTAACTCTAATTGGCTATCTGGGTCTAAGAGGGCTGTCGGTTCATCTAAGAGTAAGATTTCACAACGCCGCGCGATCGCGCCGGCGATCGCCACTCGTTGTTTTTGTCCTCCGCTCAAAGCATAAATAGGGCGTAGTTGTAGGGTAGACAAATTCACCGACTTCAACGCCTCCTCAACCCTTGTCCTCACCGTCGCAGGGGGTAACTTTTCTTCTACCAGTCCAAAAGCCACATCAGCACCCACAGTTGGCATTACCAATTGATGATCAGGATTTTGAAACACAAAGCCAACGGGTTCTAGAACCTTAATCTCACCGGACTGAGGAGCCAATAGCCCCGCCAGTAGTCGGAGTAATGTAGATTTACCGCTGCCATTTGTACCCAAAAGCATCCAAAATTCACCTATAGGTACTTCCAGAGAACAAGATTGGATTGCCTTCGCGCCATTAGGCCAACTAAAATGTAAATTCTTGACCTCAATGCCAAATTCTGACATTTTCATACCCTAGTTATTCAGAAGCAGTGAGGGCAAAAAAGCCCGGTGGTCTACCACTGCTAGTAGTTGTACCATCTTTCTCGACAATCTGAACTCCAGAAATTTCACTGGCACGGACAGCAATTTTCTTCTCTGTCTTACCCTCACATTTAAGTTCCACGATGTCAGGGTTACCAGAGCGCATAGCGGCCAAAATTAGCTGATAGATAGCTTCAGCATCCTCTTGTGTCTTACGTTGTACAGATATGGGGAAGGCTGTATTTCTGATGCTTAGGTCAATGGTAAACATTTAGGATTAGTCCAACGTAACTGTAGGACTCATTTTAGCGTTAGCACATGGGGAATTGGGAATGGCGAATTAGTCGCTGTGGTCAACCCTCAACCCTCTGAGGGCTTTTTTGGCAAAAAATAAAATTTAATCCAGAATTAACTAGAAAAAGTCATCATTTGCACTTATAATTATGAGAGTCAGTAAAAATTTGTAAACTAGATTGACAATCTGGTAAACTATCTGCATAAAGATGGCTGTTAAAAGCTGATCTATAAGCAGACCTGTACTTATAAACATTTGGAGATTCGTTCTAATGACCATCGCAGTTGGACGTGCCCCCAGTACAAGAGGGTGGTTTGACGCTTTAGACGACTGGTTAAAGCGCGATCGCTTCGTATTCGTAGGCTGGTCAGGGATATTATTATTCCCCTGCGCTTACCTAGCACTAGGCGGTTGGCTCACCGGTACAACCTTCGTCACCTCCTGGTACACCCACGGATTAGCC
>NZ_JANQDF010000185.1:0-3879 GCF_029891675.1 Anabaenopsis tanganyikae CS-531 | reverse complement strand
TTGCTCGTAAGCAAAAGCAATGAACCAGCTATTAGCAGTCTTTGATATTGTGATTGATTTACAGGTTGTGTGTGGCAAGCCTTCATAAGTTTTTACCCTTCCAATCGTCGGTAGCTTTATTGATTTGCCGCCTACTGGAATTGGCTTACCTCCAGCATCAATGGTAAAAGCGTCGCGATGTCCTTTGTTTTTAAACTTAGGATATCCACCTTTACCGCTAAAGAATCTAGAGAAAGAATCGCCTAGATGGTCGAAAGCATATTGAGTTATTTTCTGACAAATACCCTTTTCTTTAATCCACTCAAACTCAGGTTTAACATGATTATTAAAGAATTTCTTCAGAATATATTTGTTGGGCTTTAATCCATCTTTATAAAGATTATTCCAAGTCGCTAAACCCCAGTTATAAGTAAACCTGGCAATACCTGCGTGTTTATTCATTATTATTTCTTGGGTTTTACTCAGTTTCAACTTTGTTTTAATGGATAAAAGCATTGCTCGACCTCAACACTGTGTAATGTCTTGACTGACACCCCAATTTTCTTTGCAAACTCATGAGGTTTAAACATAAATACACTTATAGGTTTGTAGATAATTGTATAGGTTTGTCTATTTAATTGTCAACTAGGCTACTACTCAATAAATGGTGAGTTAATAAGATTTACGCATGTTAATAAAATATTTTACAATTAGTTACAGGTCTTGATTTTCAAATTTCTCGCTATTTAACAGCAGCACTAAAGCAGAGAGGCAAGTTATAATTTTCTTGCGGAGCAACGTAACAAAAATTTATGAATAACCCTCTTGTACAAGCCTTTTTTGTAGGCAGAGCTGTAGCAGAAGTAATTAATGAGCGCCTAGAAGTGGCTATAACCGACGCTTTGAGCGATTTGGGCAAATTAGAGGCCGAAGCCAGAGAGCAAATGCGCCAGTTCACAGAACAGGTCTTAGAACGGGCAAATCGGGCAGCTGAAGCCGCTGGTCACAGCACCCCAGGTTCTGGGTCTTCTGGTGCTGATGCTGTGGATGTCCAAGCCACCATTGACGAACTCAGGGCAGAAATTGCCCTCTTGCGTAATGAATTACAGCGTTATCGCAGTAGTTCTGTATAAACTTCCTGATTAGTCATGATTACATGACAGTGGCTGGTCAATATTTCAGGATTCAGTGTGTCTTTTCATTCAGGTGATTTGGTTAACAACCAACGGTACACAAAAAATATGGAAACAGGTTATTCAGATCAGGCATACCGTTGGAATCGGGAAAATTACTCTAGTAGACGGCGCTTTGTAGACATCTGGTCTTTTGTCTTGACCTTAATGTTCAAACTCTGGCGGTACAACAAATCCTGGAGTTACCCCGGCGGTATAACTGAGGAAAAGCAAGCTGCTAGACGCAAAGCCCAAGCAGTCTGGATTCGTAATACCCTGTTGGACTTAGGGCCAACTTTTATTAAAGTCGGGCAGTTATTTTCTACCCGTGCTGATATATTCCCCGGCGAATATGTAGAAGAGTTGGCTAAGTTACAGGACAAAGTACCAGCATTTAGTTATGAGCAAGTAGAAACCAGTATTGAGCAAGAATTAGGTAAGAAAATTCCGGAATTATTCCTGGATTTTGAACCTATTCCCCTGGCGGCTGCTAGTTTGGGCCAAGTACACAAAGCTGTATTGCACACCGGGGAGGTGGTGGTGGTGAAAGTACAGCGCCCTGGACTCAAGAAGCTGTTTGAAATCGATTTACAAATTCTCAAGGGTATTACCCGCTACTTTCAAAACCACCCCAAATGGGGACGGGGGCGAGACTGGCTAGGGATTTACGATGAGTGTTGTCGTATTCTTTGGGAAGAAATTGATTATCTCAATGAGGGTCGCAATGCTGATACTTTTCGTCGCAACTTTCGCGGCTATGAATGGGTAAAAGTACCTAGAGTGTATTGGCGTTATGCTTCACCTAGAGTGTTGACTTTAGAATATGTCCCCGGAATTAAAATTAGCCAATATGAGGCTTTAGAAGCTGCGGGTTTAGATCGCAAGGTGCTAGCACGTCAGGGCGCTCAAGCTTACTTGTTACAATTGCTTAATAATGGCTTTTTCCATGCTGATCCTCACCCCGGAAATATTGCGGTGAGTCCTAATGGCGATTTAATTTTCTACGACTTCGGCATGATGGGACAAATTAAGTCTAATGTGCGTGAAGGACTGATGGAAACGCTGTTTGGAATCGCTCAAAAAGATGGCGATCGCGTGGTTCAATCTCTGATAAATCTAGGAGCGATCGCACCTACAGATGACATGGGGCCAGTACGGCGTTCTGTCCAATATATGTTGGACAATTTCATGGACCAACCCTTTGAAAATCAATCAGTGTCCGCCATCAGTGACGACCTGTATGAAATAGCCTATAATCAGCCATTTAGATTTCCCGCCACCTTCACTTTTGTCATGCGAGCCTTTTCTACTCTGGAGGGGGTAGGTAAAGGCTTAGATCCAGATTTTAACTTTATGGAAGTTGCCCAACCATATGCCATGCAACTAATAACAAATATGAATGGTTCTGATAATAACAGCTTTATCAATGAGTTAAGTCGGCAAGCAGTGCAAGTTAGTAGCACTGCATTGGGGTTACCCCGGAGATTAGAAGATACATTGGAAAAATTAGAACGCGGAGATATGCGCGTGCGTGTGCGTTCTATAGAAACGGAACGTTTACTCCGAAGACAGAGTAATATTCAACTAGGCACAACCTACGCCCTAATTATCAGTGGATTCACTCTTTCGGCTACAATTTTATTAGTTAATCGTTATGTATGGCCGGCGGTGCTAGCTGGTTTGATTGCAGCCGCAGTCTCAGTTATAATGATTCGCTTGCTTTCACGCCTCGACCGTTATGACCGGACATATTAATTGTGCTCAAAAATTATGAAACTTAACTTCACCGGTTCTAGCGATCCGGGACTTGTTCGTTCTAGTAACCAAGATGCTTTCTATGTCGACCCTGATGGGCGATTTTTTATTGTTGCTGATGGTATGGGGGGACACGCAGGGGGTGAGGAAGCCAGTCGCATCGCCACCGACGAAATAACAGGGTTTTTACTCTCCCAATGGAATAGCGATCAACCCACTCCCAAATTGTTAGAAAATGCCCTATGGCAAGCAAATAAAGCCATTTTAGAGGATCAGCAACAGCATCCTCAACGCTCTGATATGGGTACTACTGCTGTGGTGGTGATTTTTCGCCCCTCAAATTCCCCTTGGTGCGCTCACGTTGGTGATTCCAGGTTATACCGGTTTCGAGAGTCCCAATTACAACAGGTGACTGAAGACCATACATGGGTGTCTCGGGCTATTAAGTTCGGTGATATTACTGAAGAGGAAGCTCGAAGTCACCCCTACCGCCATGTATTATCTCGTTGTTTGGGCAGAATAGACTTACATCAAGTTGATATCCAACCCCTAGATGTTCAATTGGGCGATCGCCTGTTAATATGTAGCGATGGACTCACCGAAGAACTGAATAATCAGCAAATTGCGGATCACCTCCGCCACTCTCCCGAACTAAAAACAGCTTCTCATGGGCTAATTACAGCCGCCAAACACCAGGGTGGACATGATAACATCACGGTAGTCATGGTGTCTGTAGAATAGTTAAGATTGGCAATTTTGGATTTTCCTCACCCCAAATGACTGAAAATCCTCAATTGCTGTTCCGGCTTCTCAACACAGATTTTAGAGTACGCTGCTATATAAATCCTAGACAAGTCTAGACATTTATTTCTTACTTCAATGGGAGCATGGGAGCGGTTATCCCTCAGTAAGCTTTCAAGGTTTAGCCAACCTCGATAAGTTAATTGCTGCGTTTAAATCCCTGTCCATTGAA
>NZ_JANQDF010000184.1:0-20372 GCF_029891675.1 Anabaenopsis tanganyikae CS-531 | reverse complement strand
CAGTCAACAGTCAACAGTCAACAGTCAACAGTCAACCGTCAACCGTCAACCGTCAACCGCGATGGTCAGGAGTTTAGTTGATAAAATGATTGACACCAAAACCAACCGCCCGATTTTTGGGGGATAATTCTGCTGCTAGTTGTAAAGCAGCTTGTCTACCAATTGGGGTTTCAAACACTGAGGAAAACACCGCATCAATATGATGCTGTTGGCAAAATTGGCGCAGACGGGAAGGGTAACCCGCTATCCCTGGTTTAATCACAAAAATCCCTCGCCAACCTTTTTGAAAGCAGTATTGCAGTTGTGGGAATGTGGCCACAGACTCATCTAAGGCGATCGCAGTCTGAAAACTAGCGCTTAAGTCCAACATCGCCGCCAATTCTGGGATTGGTAATGGTTGTTCCAGAAATTCCACATGAGAAACATGGTCACAAATTCCCAACCATAGTTTAGCCTCCTCATAACTCAGTCCACCATTAGCATCTAATCGCAATTTAGCTGTAGGGGGTAAACTCCGGGTTAATAAATCAAAGATTTCCCACTCCCTAGAAAACTCACCCACGCCAATTTTCCATTTAAATGCACGGTATCCTTGCTCCCACAGGGGTTTCCACTTACTTAACGCCCCATCCCCTGCTGGTAACAATCCACTATAACGGAGAGATTGAGGGTATCTGAGTAAATTACCCATTGCTTCCCAAGCTGACTCAAAAGCAAACTGACAAGCGGGTAAGGTATCGGGAATTGAGAAAATCATCTCCCGTGTAATTATCCCTGGTAATTGGCGACAAAAATCTATAGCTTCCTCTAGAGTCTCCGAACCAAACCAACTAATAGGCGCAATTTCTCCCCAACCACAGTTACCCCCAGCATCACGCAAATGAATGATTACACCCTCACGGATACGCCAAACCCCATGATTAGTCACCAATGGTTGTAAAAACCGCCTCCTATAACAACGAAAATCAAAGTTAAAAATCCTAACCACCCCCCAAGATAAACCCCAAACCCAACAGTAAACAACAGCAAAAATGTAAATTAACTGCAATAAACTTACAATTACTCACCTTTTCTGGGAGATGATGATTTTTTTGCACATGGTGACATAACTGTAAAGCCAAAGGTAAACTGAGCCAACTAAGCAGAGTCCAGAGTGGGAACACCCCCCAGACAACAAATAACAAAATCAGGGGATAAATACTACCGGTAAACCAATAGAGGACTTTTGCAGCTTTGGCGGTTCCCAAACGCACCACAGGCGATCGCTTACCTGCTGCTATGTCATCCTTAACTTGGTGAAAGTGCGAGCAAAATAAAATTAAACTGGTAGCAATGCCCACAATCACAGAAGCTGCTAAACTACTCATAGACCAAGTTTGAGTTTGGCTATAGTATGCTGCTGTTATCGCCAAAGGTCCAAAGGCAAAAAAACAAATAATTTCCCCTAAACCTTGGTATCCTAAGCGAAAAGGTGGCCCTTGGTATGTGTAGCCCAAAGCACAGCAGACCAAGATTAAACCTATCACCGTCGGGTCTTGCTGCCAAGTAGCAATGGCGATGATTCCCAGTAAACCAGCCAATAAACACAAGTTACCTAACCAAAATATTAATAACTTTTTGCCAGTTAAGTTAACTAAAGAATGATGTTTATTTTTATCAATTCCCGTTTCCGCATCAAAAACATCATTACTAATGTTTTCCCAAGCTAAAATTAAAATTGCTGCCCCTATAAAAGTAGAAAATACTACTAAATTAAATCCTTTAGTTTCCGCAAAGGCTACTGCTGTTCCTACCCAAATGGGCATAATAGCAACAGTATACATTGGCGGTTTAATTGCCGCCATCCATAATTTAATTTGAGGATTTACAACCTGCTTTGTAGTCATCAGTCCTTATTAATGAGATTATAGCTATCTTACTCATATCTAAAATTTTACGGGTTCTGGAGACACCAGCGCCCATCCAGGTAGTGCAAAACCATCCTGTGCTTTACTAAAGACTAGTTAAGTGCCAAACTTATGGTATTTACTGTGGTTGGTTCACCCAAAACTCACAGATAACTGTTTAGCTTATGGGAACACCATCAATACAGCAAACCATACTCTGGTGAATTGGCAACTGAATATGCTACCTGTAGAAATACCACCACGTTTAATTACACTTTAGGAAGTTAACTTAAAAAAACTTTACTATTGCTAGACCCATGACAGTTTCACCATGTCGCAGCAACTTCTTTGTTACACACAAAGACCTATACCATTTTCTGTGCAAAGTTCAGGAAAATTGCCTCAAAAATAATTGTGGGCAAATTGTGAGTATTTCCCTGAATATTGACTGGGTAGATCCATTGGTTGTGTTGAATAAATTTACGCATAAAGAGGATATAAATTTTTATATTGAGAACCAGGCTAAGGGAGAAGCGATCGCCGCCATTGATCCGGTGTTAAAACTAGAAATTGATGGCAAACAGCGTTTTCAGCAAGCTGAATATTTTATTAAATCCCGTCTCCAAGATATCAAAAATTTTGGTATAACTGAGCAGAGTTTTAGTGGTCCCCACTTTTTTTGTTATTTCAGGTTTTTTGAGTATAATTCCCAAATAGACTACCCATTTCCATCGGCAACAATTTTTTTACCACGTTGGCAAATAGCAGTTAAAAATCAACAGTGTATATTAGTTAACAATATAATTATCAATTCCAACAGGAATGTAGAAAATATCCTTGAGGATTTGCACGATAAAATCAAGCAAATTCAGTCATTAGAATCTACTGTGAATAAATGGGATCAAATACCAAATAAATTTAGCAAACAATCTGTAACTAATCCTCAAGACTTTAAAAGAGCAGTAATATCTGCAGTAGAAAAAATTCGCACCAGTGACTTAAGTAAAATTGTCCTAGCCAACGCCTTAGATGTGAAATCCAGCAACAGTTTTAATTTATTCAAATCCTTACAGAATTTGCGGGAAATACATCCTAATTGTTATATTTTCTCTACCAGTAATGGCAAAGGACAAAGCTTTATTGGTGCGAGTCCCGAACGACTAATTAGTATTAATAATCAAGAATTAGTATCCGACGCTTTAGCCGGTTCTGCACCCAGAGGTACAACAGATGCAGAAGATGCAGCTAACGCCAACCGCTTACTAAATAGTATCAAAGAAAGACACGAACATTCTTTAGTGATTGATTTTATTACTCAACACCTATCACAGCTAGGTTTGTCACCCAGGGTATTAGCACCGCGACTGAGACAATTATCTAACATCCAGCATTTATGGACGCCCATTACAGCCAGAGTTCCCCCTCACGTTCACCCCTTAAGGATAGTATCCCAACTTCATCCTACCCCAGCGGTTGCCGGTGCCAGCAGAGATTTTGCCTGTGCAGAAATTCGTCGCTATGAAAACTTTGAGCGGGGTTTATATGCTGCACCTCTAGGTTGGATAGATGGTAGGGGGAATTGTGAATTTATAGTTGGGATTCGTTCAGCATTAATAGATGGCGATCGCGCCAGGCTGTATGCTGGTGCTGGTATAGTTGCTGGTTCGGATCCTGAGAAAGAATTTGCAGAAGTGCAGCTGAAACTTCAAGCCCTACTCAAAGCATTAGTATAGAGATATAGCTGTTTTGGTCTGAGTGAGGTTAATTAACCGCAATCAGGCTATGATACCTTAATGATCAAATATTCTTGGTGTCCTTTGGTCTTTTGGCTGTTAATCCTTGTTTTTATCAGCAGGGTCACCTTCAAAAGGTTGAACCCCCGTCGCTGGATAGTCATCATCTCTAGGACTAAAAATTCTGCTCACAGCTTCCGAAATATAGTTCATTGATTGCTGAGGAATATTTTTAATTGATTGAAGTATTTCCCTGACTCTTGCTGAACTAGACATAACATGATCTCCTAAAACACCGAATCAAGTAAACATTTATCTGTGTTCATCTGTAATTACCCAGATATTGATACCCACACTCACACAACAGCTTTGCTTAATTGGGCTTGCAACCCCGCCCAGGTCACACCCGCTAAACTAGGTAAAACAACATGAGCCGCACCAACTCGTTCACACGGACCTAGACCCACAGCCCACATACCAGCAGCTAGAGCTGCTTCTATACCCGCTGCTGCATCTTCAATGACTAGACATTGCTTTGGTGGGACTCCTAATTGCTCCGCTGCATATAGGAATAAGTCCGGTGCGGGTTTAGGTTGTTGTACACTATAACCATCAGCGATCGCATCGACTTGATCAGCAATTCCCAAACGCTCCACAACCATCTGGGCATTTTTGCTAGCTGAACCAATAGCGATTTTAATACCCTGTTGTCGCAACTCATCCAACAAAGCGATCGCACCTGGTAACAAATCTTTGGGTGTAATATTAGCAATCATCTCCACATAGTAGCGGTTTTTGCGCGCCAACATTGCCTGAATTTGGGACTCTGAATATTTTTTATTCTTAATGATTAACATTAAAGAAGCCCGACGGGATATACCCCGCAAAGCTTCATTAGCTCCTCGATTAAACTCTATACCCTCTTCATCTGCTAGTTTCCGCCAAGCTAAATAGTGATATTCAGCCGTATCAGTTAAGACACCATCTAGGTCAAAAATTACCCCGTGGATGGGGGAAGAAGAGGGCGCAAATAAAATCAATCCTTTGTGACTTTCCCCCTGAGTAATTTGGGGACGTAAATTGAATTCGTGCCATTCACCCCGCCAATGCAGTTTAAACCTCAGACCAGTCCACCCCTGGGGTAAATGAGGGTTAGCCGCAGGGCGACTGTCCCTGAGTTTAATTCCACCAAAACCAAAAACCACAGCTTGCCAAATTCCCCCAGCATTAGCCCCATGAATACCATCAGCAGTGTTACCGCGGGTGTCCTCAAGATCGATCATTGCTGCTTGCATAAAACGTTGATAAGCTTCTGCCCGTTTTCCTAAATCTGAGGCTAAGATGGCATGAATTGCCGGACCTAAAGATGAACCATAGGTAATATCCGTGCGGGGTGCGTAGTAGTCCCAATTTGCTTGTAATGATTTTTGATTGTAGGGGAAATCTCCCAATTCCCGCATCATATATAAAAGCATTAATACATCTGGTTGCTTGAGTACCTGCAACTTATTAGTTTTTTCGATCCCCAAAATGGCCTGCATGGACTGGGTGCGTGGTTCATAGTCCTTCAGGTTAATATCTTCCAACTGGAAAAATCCCTGGAACTGCTCTATTAGTCCTGTTGAAGAGTCGTAAGGAATCCAGAGTTTAGCGGCGATCTGCTGCCATTGGCTTTTCGTTTCAGGGTTAAGTTGTAGTTGTTCGTCTAATTCCTTGGCTCTTTCCGGGAAGCTTTGATGCAGCCAGTCATTAACTATGACCGCTTTTTCTAAATGCCATTGCACTATCCGGTTAGTAAAGGTGTTATTGTGAACAAACTCGTGATACTCATCTGCTCCTATTACCCCGAGAATTTCATAGCGGTCTTGCTCAGAATTGAACTCAACCCGACTAGCCCAAAAAATGGCGGTATCTAAAATAATCTCTGCACCGCACCTTTGCATCCATTCATGATCACCAGTTGCCTGCCAATAATACCAGACACCATAAGAAATATCTGAACTAATGTGAATTTCGTGGTCACGACACCAAATTCTGATATCATTACCGTAAAAATCACTAGGAAGCGACCAACGTGGTGTTACCTCATCCCCCGTAACAGCACTTTCCCAAGCATACATCGCCCCTTTATAACCATAATGGGATGCTTTACGTCTGGCACCATTTAAAGTGTGATAGCGGTAACTCAGTAAATTACGCCCTAGGGCTGGTTGGGTAAAGATAAAAAAGGGCAGAATAAAAATTTCTGTGTCCCAAAAAATATGACCACGGTAGCCAAATCCCGAAAGGGTTTTAGCGGGAATACTAACTTTTTCATCATGTCTGGGGGCGGCAATTAACAGCTGAAACAAATTGTAACGGATGGCAAAAGCGGCTTTACTATCCCCCTCTATGGCAACATCACTGTAGTGCCAAACCTCATCCCATGCTTGGGCGTTGGCTTGCCGCAGGGTGATATAGTCTGGTAAGTGCGCGAGTTTTTCTTGAGCTGCTGAGACTGGTTGCGAAATTTCCCGCGAGGTAAAAACTGTGACTACCTTCTCTACTGTCACTGTCTGCTGTGGTGTAGCCAGAAAGGTTGCAGTTACCGTGGGGTAGCCAGGAGCAGTATGCACTTGTAAAGCGGATTCAGTTCCTAATAATACCACCCTTGCAGCCATACCAATATCAATCCGCGAGCCGCGAGTTCTGCTGTGTAACCAGATTCCTGCTGCGGTTTTACCCTGGTCGATTGCTTCCCAGTGGTTGAAACCTTGATTTTCTGGGTAGCCGTTAATACTAGCCTGAATTTCGACTACCCCATCAAAATTTACAGGCGTTATATGACAGAGTTGCCCTAATACGTGCTGATCAGCTAAACTAGCAAATCGTTCAAACTCAATGTCTATGGTTTGCCCAGTGGGACTACACCAGCGTACAGAACGGCTGAGAATCCCTTGACGTAGGTCTAATTGTCGATCATACTGTAATATTTCTCCCTCATGGAAACGGAAGCGATCGCCATTAATATTGAGTATCAATGGTAACCAGTCTGGACAATTTGCGAGTTCAGTATAAACTACAGGAACATGATCATAGACACCGTTGATAAAAGTAGCTGGTAATGCACGAATATAGCCTTCCTCAAAACTCCCCCGTGTTCCCAGGTATCCGTTACCGATGGTGAAGATGGTTTCTCTCGAATGTAACTGCTCAGGGTCAAATGCAGTTTCAATTAATATCCAATCTGTATATATGAAGTGGTTATTATAATCACTTTTTTTATTCATCTTCAATCCCTGTGCTAAATTCCCAATTAGGAAGGAAAACTTTTTACTTTTTAACGATCACAGAATTCCGCATATGTTGTTCTAAAATCATTTCGGCTCTGGGTTTAAAAATCAGGTGGAATAATGTTTCTATATATCTATGTTTGGCTGCATTATTTTCAGGAGCGGCAAAGTTCCAAAAGCTAAATATTTTAGCCAGCAAGAGCATTTGACTATTGTTGATTTGCCAATTATATTTATGTAGAATACGTTGGCTCATGCTTTGGGAAAATTCTCCCCATAATTCGGGTTGAGTATCACATTTTTCTATGAAGCTCAAAATTTGGTTTGCTGTTTCTTTTTCGTCTGTAGGGTTAATATGAAATCCATTTTGCTGTTCTTCAATAACTTCTACAGCACCACCAAATTTAGTCACAAAAGTGGGTAAACCGGAAACCATGGCTTCCAGAATGCTGCGACCAAAGGATTCAAACCGGGCAAAGTGAACATAAATTCCCTGAGCATCCGCAATGACTCGGTAGGCTTCTCCTAGCTCACGACTGGGAAGACGCATCCCTATACAGCGTATATGGCCGTGTAGCTCATATTGATTAATTATGTCATGGAGTTTTTGAATTTCCTCTGCTTCTCTGGGGTTGGTTGCTTCGGTGGGATACAGTTTACTAGTAATAAAAATCAGATTACAATGCTCTTTTAAGGCTGGATTTTTGCCAAAACATTCCGCTAAACCTGTAAGATTTTTCACTGAGGTGATGGGGGCAACATTGAGGATGGGTCGCTTATGAGGGTGGTCTAAATGACCGAGAATTTGGGGATGTTTACGAGTAAATAGTAAATCATGTACTTTGTTGGTAAATTCAACATCCCGCCTATGTTTGTGGCTATAAGGGAAAAAGACATTTTCACTGACACCAGGGGGTACCATGTTGAATTTAGGGCTAAATAAATCAATGCCATCAACTACATGATATAGCTGGGGCATGGTAAAACACTTGTATGACTCATATTGCCCTATTGTATCGGGGGTGCCGACAATTTCTTGATAGGATGAAGTGATGATAAAGTCCGCAGCATTCATACTGATTAAGTCAGCGGTAAATTGTGCGGAAAAGTGATAATGTTCTTCTAAGTCCTGCCAATATAGATTACTAAATAAATGTTTGGGTTTTTCTAAAGTGTGGGCAATGTTGCACTGAGTGACTTTCAGGCTTTGGGAAAGGAGGGAGGCTACTAAATTACCATCACTATAGTTACCAACAATCAGATCGGGACAACCTTGAAATTGAGCTAATAGTTGTTTTTCTGCATCCACAGCAAATTGTTCTAAATAAGGCCAAATGTCATATTTAGAAATCCAATTATTGGTAATCTCAGGATTGAATTCACCAAAGGGAACTCGCAAGATCCAAGCGTTTGCAGTGTCATCAATTTTCTCTAGCCGCAAATTACATTCTGTACCTTCACAGTTAGGAATAAGTCTAGTAAGAATAATTATATGGGGGTGAATTCCCAATAAGTCTAGACCTGCTAGTTTGATTTCTGTTTGCAGTTGATTTTCCAAGCTGCGGGCTTGTTCTAGGACATAAATCACTTGACCGAGTGTTTCATCTCTACCTAAAACGTCCTGTTGAGCAACCCAACCATGTATGGAAATGAGAACCACGCGAAAAATAGCAGGAATGCGGGTGACAAATGCTTCTAAGATAGCGGGTTGGGGACTGCGTATAAGTTGTTCTAACAGTTCTAGGGTTTCGGATATGCGCCCAGATGTATTACCCCACCCCGGTTCAAAACCTAGTTCTTGTAGGTGAGGGCGAAAATTGGCGTAGGGTTCTTCAGGGGGTAATTGCTCCAGAAATTTTAGGGCTTGTTTAATTTGCTGCGTGAGGTGGATACCGCAGGGAATGCGATCGCTAATTAGCAGGGGTTTTTGATCATAAGTTAGTTGATATAATGCTTGAAATAACACCTCTAACCAATAATTGCTGTCAGTCAACAGTTGATCGCATAAGTAACGATTGAGAAAGGCTAATCCTTGACCAATGTTTCTGGGGTCAGTAATTCTGGTGGATTGGGGGTAAAAGGGTTGAAAGTCAATTTCTAGAATGTGGGGTTGGTAGCGGTTAACCAGGCGATCGCTGACATCTAACCATGCTTGGGGTGTCATTGGCTCAAATCTAGAGCAGTCAGCTTGCAGTCGCCACACTTCCTGACTAGCAATCCTGGGGCGAAGAACAAACCAAGTACCTTCCGATTCTAAAATCATCTCATGGGTATTGTGAATTAATCTGCCAACAGAAGAAGAGTAGTAAAAATAAGCGGGCTTTTGCTTCCTTTGACAGTAATCCGCAAAAATATGTAAAATCTCGTTTCTTAGGAAGTAACGTTTATTGGTAGCACTTAATTGCAAAATAAACTGACATAGAGTGATTTTTTCATCTGTGTCTAAACAAGTCACCAAACATTCATACATGAGCAACTCCAGCACAGTATCAGGTCACGACCTCAAATGTGATGCTAGAGGTACATTTCCCATATTTATATTCATATAATAGATAGTATGAAAGCTGTTCACTTCTGGCTTCAGGATGAAACCCTAGCAATTCACTCTATACCTTCAGGTTGTCAATATAGTTACTTCCCCTAAAATCTACGTCCCATATGATTCCAATGAACTCTTAGACAGTGGTGATAAAAAACCCTTTGCGCCCCTTTGCGCTTACCTTTGCGCCCCTTTGCGTTTAAAACTTAATTCCCACCCACTGAGTCACAGGGGACATAGCTCGCCAACCTAAAAACTTACCAATAGGTTCAGCTCTTTGAATAGAAACACGAGTTAAATTACCACCAACTTGATTATACCATTTAAATAAGGTTTGCTCCCCTTCTATGGTGACAACATTAGCTACCAACCGCCCACCGGGACGTAATGCTGTCCAACAGGTATCAAAAAGGTCTTCCGCGGTGACTCCACCGCCGATAAATATAGCATCCGGTGTAGGTAAATCTTTTAGGCTTGATGGTGCTTGACCGGGAATAATTTTGAGGTGGGGGGTTCCTAAAGCGGTGGCGTTGTCTGCAATGTACTTTAGTCTACCAGGATTCTGTTCAATGGCGATCGCCTGACATCGGGAATTAGTACGCATCCATTCAATGGAAATTGAACCGCAACCCGCGCCGACATCCCATAATAGTTCTCCGGGAGTGGGGGCTAATTTTGCCAAGGTAACCGCCCTGACTTCTCGCTTAGTTAATTGTCCATCGTGATGATAGGCATGATCTGGTAATCCTGGTAATCTGGGTAAGGGTATTACCCCAGGATCGGCAATACAATTAACTGCGATCGCATTGAGAGGGGCAATTTCTGTTTCACTCCAAGATGCGGCTGTACCTTGTACAATTCTTTCCTGAATACCACCCAGATGTTCTAGAACAGTAATTTTACTACCACCATAACCGCGATTTGTCAAGATTTCGGCAACAATTGCCGGTGTGTCTTTTCCGGCGCTCAAAATTAACAGTTGGGCCTGGGGATAAATGTAAGACTGGAGAAGAGACGCGGGACGACCGCACAAACTCAAGGTTTCTGTTTCGGTTAAAGACCATCCTAGTTTGGCACAAACGAGGCTGAAGGTAGAAGGCGCAGGGATGATGGTGATTTCTTCTAGGGGGAATTGTCGGGTAAGGGTGACACCGATACCGTAATATAAGGGGTCACCGCTGGCTAATACACAGATTAATTGACCACGACGGCGGATAATTTCTGCTATTGAGGTGGTAATGGGTGATGTCCAGGCTATCTTCTCTCCTCGGTACACTCCCGGTAACATGGCCAAATGGCGATCGCCCCCTATAATCACCTCAGCTTGGTCAATCAGGGAACGTGCGATCGCACTTAACCCCTGTAACCCATCTTCACCAATACCAACAATCGATAGCCATTTACCTGTCATAGAAGCTGATAATAATTTCACTAGATGTGGTAGTTTTTCCGCTCCAAAATTGCGGAATTTTCCAACTTTTATGAGTGTGTTATAATCAATGTGCATTACAAGTTTTACACAAGTAATATATGGTAATATATATTTACTTGACTTGGTTAAATTTCATAATTAGGTTGATTATTAATTGAAAATTAAAGCGTTGGATGTCAAAGCAGGCGATCGCATTATTGCCTACTGTAAGAATAAGATGCAGGTTTGCAAGGTGAAGCGCATCTTGGATCCTGGTTCCACTAATATCACACTATTGGTGTTTACATCTGAGCATTATCGTGGATGCTTAGTTTCCTGTGTAGTGCGGTTCCAGCCTGACACCTTAGTTGATTTAGTTAATTTTGCGTAATTACCCTAAGTCATTATCATAGGGTTAATGGAGGTTGTAAATACACTATCCAGATATACTCAGTACGATATTTAAGTGAATATTAAAAAAAATGCAGCATCCGGTGGGCTGAATACCTGATCATGTTAGATTAGTAAGGAAATAGGTTGGGAAACTCCGGTGTAATTCCGGGACTGTGCCGCAGCTGTAATGGTAAGACCAAAGCAGAATGTTCAGTTTTTTTACTTGCCAAGTCAGAATGCCAACCGTAACAGTGTCATCAAGACACATTATCTACTACCTGCGTCGCACAGGGAAGGAGTGAATATTTTGCTGTCCGGTTTTGCCTTATGTCCTGGATTATTTTATGATACACCAGCCCAAGATGGGATATTATCTCGCATCAGAATACCAGGTGGGATTCTGGATAGTAAACAATGTCATGCGATCGCAGATGTAGCGGAGAATTATGGGGGTGGTTATGTGGATGTGACTAATCGCGCTAACCTCCAAATCCGGGAGCTGCGTTCGGGAATAAATATCAGTGTTCTCCAGAATTTACAAAATATAGGTATTGGTGCTGCTAATTTCGCTGTTGACCACATTCGTAATATTATGACCAGTCCTACGGCTGGTATTGATACCCAAGAATTAATTGATACCCGTCCCTTTGTCCAAGAGTGGGATAATTATATCGCCGCACACCCCAACCTATCAGGACTATCGGCAAAATTTAGTGTTGCTTTTGATGGTGGTGGTAAAGTTTCCGTATGCGATCGCCTCAACGATATCATGTTCGCTGCTGTTTTAATTGATGGTAAAGTTTATTTCCGCCTGTGTCTGAGCGTCGGCGATCGGGGAAAACCACCCCTTGATATGGGAATTGTATTATTGCCAGAGCAATGTTTACCAGTTTTAGCAGCTTTGGCTGAGGTTTACCGAAATCATACCGATGCTCACAGTGGACGCAAGCTGCGTTTGCGAGAGTTATTAAATAAATTGGGTTGTGAAAGTTATCTTAAAGAAGTTGAAAAACTCTTAGCTTTTAAACTCACTCTCCATCAGCGCTTTGACACAACCAATTCTTCATCCCGTCTCGTGACCGAAAACACATTAAACTTTAAGTATCCACATATCGGCGTTCATCCCCAGGGTCAGCAGGGCTTATTTTATATTGGTGTGGTTTTACCTCTGGGTCGGCTAGAAAGTCAGCAAATGCGGAGTTTAGCTGATTTAGCAACAGAATTTGGTAGTGGGAATCTCAGGTTAACTCCTTGGCAAAATCTGCTGTTGACTGACATTCCTCGGCGATCGCTTCCCAATGTTAAGCATGAAATAGCTACTTTAAATTTAGATTTCTCAGGGAGTAATATCAATAGTGCATTAGTGGCTTGTTCTGGTAATCAAGGTTGTGCAGCTTCAGCTACGGATACGAAAGGTGACGCTTTGATCTTAGCAAATTATCTCAAAACTCATGTTAGCCTCAATTACCCCGTTCATATTCACTTTAGCGGCTGCGAAAAATCTTGCGCCCACCATCGTAATAGTGATATTACTATGCTTGGTGTCAGCCTAGAATCAAAAAATGGTACTTTGGGAGCTTATCAGATTTATGTTGGTACAGGTGAGAGCAACCAAAAATTTGGTCGTCAACTTTATGAATATGTGAGTATGGACGAGATACCTGTATTGTTAGAACAGATGTTACAAGTGTATAAAATGCAATGCCGAAACAGCAATGAATCCTTTGGAGAATTTGTTAATCGATATGAGATTGAGCAATTACAGTTGTTGTTCTCCCCAGTGAGGTAGGTTTATTTCTGCTCCCATTCACTATTCACCATTAACTATTCCCGATTTTCCCATGTCTGACTACATCCGAGATGCTAAAGAAATTTACAGTAAGTCCTTTGAGATCATCAGATCGGAAGCCAAGCTGGATATGCTGCCGCCTGATGTAGCAAAAGTTGCTGTACGCCTGATCCATGCTTGTGGAATGACTGATATTGTTAATGACTTGGGATATTCAGCCGATGCGGTAAAGCGTGGACGCGCAGCACTAGCAGCAGGTGCGCCAATTCTGTGTGATTGTCGAATGGTTGCTGAGGGTATTACCAGACAGAGACTACCAGCAAACAACCAAGTTATTTGTACCCTTTATGATGTGGAAGTTCCAGCCCTGGCTAAACGGTTGGGTAATACCAGATCAGCTGCAGCGGTGGAATTGTGGCGCTTGCACTTAGATGGCGCAGTGGTAGCAATTGGTAATGCACCTACAGCACTATTTCACCTTCTGGAAATGCTCGAAGAAGGATTTTTCAAGCCAGCGATTATTTTAGGTTTTCCCGTGGGATTTGTGGGCGCTGCTGAGTCAAAAGCAGCACTAGCAGTAAATAGGCACAATGTACCATTTTTAACTTTATATGGTAGGCGTGGTGGCAGTGCGATCGCAGCTGCAGCAGTTAATGCCCTAGGAACAGAGGAAGAATAATTATGCCAACCAAAGGCCGCCTCTATGGAATCGGTGTAGGGCCAGGTGATCCAGAACTACTGACATTGAAAGCACTGCGACTATTACAAGCCGCTCCTGTGGTGGCTTATCAGTCCGCAGTAGATAAAGACAGTATAGCGCGGGGTATCGTCTCTCAATATCTGTCGGGGCATCAAATCGAAGTCCTGTTTCACCTACCCCGCGCCTTAGAACCAGAAACGGCAAGTGCCATTTACGACCAAGAAGTTGCACCCATTGCCGAACATCTAGCCGCAGGACGTGATGTGGTGGTTTTGTGTGAAGGTGACCCGTTTTTTTACGGTTCTTTTATGTATGTTTTCACACGTCTATCTGAGAAGTACCAAACGGAAGTTGTCCCAGGAGTTTCCTCACTCATGGCTTGTCCTGTGGCTTTGGGTGTACCTTTTACCTATTACAACGATATCATGACCGTTCTCCCCGCCCCCATGCCAGCCGAACAATTAATCACCCACTTGCTAGCAACCGATGCAGCGGCGATTATGAAATTAGGTCGCCATTTTACCAAAGTGCGAGATGTTTTACATCAATTAGGGTTAGCATCACGGGCATTATACATTGAGCGGGCAACAATGGCACAACAAACAATTATACCCCTGGATCAAGTTGATCCAGATCAAGTCCCTTACTTCTCAATGATTATCATCCCGACTAAAAGTCGGCTATAGATTTACCAACCAGTTCTGCTCATGGCGCGAATTTATAAACTCAGTTGTGTTCATCTGTGGTTTCATTGGAAAAGATATATACAAAACTTGTAAATTAAATAATGATCAAGATTGCACCTGCCATTGTGGTACTTAGTCAAAACAGCGTCCCACTAGCCCGCCAAATCATCAGCATACTACAGGGTGGGACATTATACGGTTTGGCAGGTCGCACATCTAACGTTGATATTACTTTCACGAATTTTGGTGAAACATTACGGGAATTATTCGCACAGGGAACACCCTTAATTGGGATTTGTGCAGCTGGTATTCTCATCAGAACCATAGCGCCCATGCTTTCTGATAAAAAACAGGAACCCCCAGTATTAGCAGTAGCTGAAGATGGGAGTGCTGTGGTTCCCCTGTTGGGTGGACTCAATGGGGTGAATGATTTAGCGCGACGCATTGCGGAAGTCCTGGGTGTGAAACCAGCAATTACCACCACAGGTGATCTTCGTTTCCGCACCGCTTTATTATCTCCCCCACCTGGATATCATTTAGCTAACCCAGATGACGCTAAGAAATTTATCTCAGATTTATTAGCCGGGGCGCAAGTTAAGCTAGAAGGTACAGCCCCTTGGTTGAGTAATAGTCAATTACCCATAGACCCAGATGGTAATTTAACCATCCAGGTTACAGAACGCTTAGTCACCCCCGCACCCGACCGCCTTGTTTATCACCCAGGAACTATAGCCGTTACCATCAGTGATATTGTTGATGTGGGCTTAATACAACAGCTGTTAGCAGATGCAGCCCTAGACCCAGCATCACTAGGGGGTATTTTTGCAGATATTACCTTGGCTGCAAATCCAGCCACAGAAGCCATTGCTAACGCCTTTAAAGTACCTATTCGCTTTTTTACCTCAAATCAGTTAGAAAAATTTATATCACAAGGTTATAGCCCAGCCCAAGCCATGGCTCTTATGGTAACCGGCTCCTCTGGATTATCCTCCCCATGTCCTCACGCCAGAATTGCCATTGCTCCAGCCCCTATTGATACCAGCACCATCGGTCAAGCCAGAGGGCGGTTAGCGATTATTGGTACTGGTCCGGGTGGTTCTCAGTGGATGTCTCCAGAGGTGAGAGAAATACTTAAATCTGCGACTGACTTAGTGGGTTATAAAACATATATCAACTTAATTGGCTCTCTGGCTGAGGGTAAACAACTGCATGAGTCAGACAACCGGGAAGAAATCGACCGGGCGACAATGGCGCTGGATTTAGCAGCAACAGGGCGATATGTCGCTGTAGTTTCCTCTGGTGATCCTGGTATCTATGCAATGGCTGCGGCGGTATTTGAGGTGTGCGATAAAAACCCCAAACCGGAATGGGAAAGTATTGATCTTCATGTTGCACCGGGTATTTCCGCCATGCAAGCCGCAGCGGCGGCTATTGGCGCACCATTGGGACATGACTTCTGCGCCATTTCACTATCTGATATTTTAAAACCCTGGTCAATTATTGAACAACGCATTGCTGCGGCTGCTCAAGCTGATTTTGTCATAGCCTTCTATAATCCTGTGTCCAAAGATCGCACTTGGCAACTAACAGCAGCCAGAGAAATTTTACAGCAATATAGAACACCAGATACACCAGTAGTATTAGCTAGAAATCTCGGCAGACCAGGGGAAGGTGTCAAAGTTATTCAACTACAAGAGTTAACACCAGATGCAGCGGATATGCGGACTGTGATTTTAATTGGTTCCAGCCAAACCCGGACAATTCACCGCCGGGATGGGACTATCTCGGTTTATACACCAAGGCGATACAGTGAATAAAAGTTATGGGTATCAGCACCGATAACAATTCTCACTGTTCATCGCTTAAGTCTGTTGGGTATGATTTAGACATGGCTCAAGTAACTCTGTCGCCTTTTTATCTACTGACAGAATATCGTTACTTGAGCTTTTCTTGACTTGACAAATATCCTCTAAAAACAGGATACAATTGAAACAATATTTTCTCATTTTTGATTTTCGTAACT
The DNA here is from genome assembly GCF_029891675.1 of Anabaenopsis tanganyikae CS-531. Classification (NCBI taxonomy): domain Bacteria; kingdom Bacillati; phylum Cyanobacteriota; class Cyanophyceae; order Nostocales; family Nodulariaceae; genus Anabaenopsis; species Anabaenopsis tanganyikae. The sequence goes on along the minus strand of NZ_JANQDF010000184.1, from coordinate 3,940 downwards.
AAATACCTTTGTTGCAAAGACTGTAAAGCATTATTAAAATCAATAACAGATAAACTTAAATGCAGTTTTAAATCTTCTCTAGAAACAGGAATACCAAACTTAATCAAACTCAACACTATGTCTTTTTCTTGTGTTGATAAACGGTTATATATTGCCTGAAATCGAGATTGCATTTGATTAGTGATCAGCAAAGTATCATCAGATAAAAATTCACAAACATCACCATCATAATTATTATGGATTAAGCCAATCACACTTTTTAAATCATTGAAATTACCAGCATATAAATTAATTAATTTAAACCATGATTCCTGATATTGTAAATCTGTATTTCCTAAAATATCAACATCATACAATCCAGATAGTTGTAAACACTTAATCGGATAAAATTCCTGTTCTAAACATTTCATTTCTGGACATTGTTCTTGACTAATAACAATTACATGACTTTGATGTTTAAATTCAGTAATCATGGTCAAAAAATTCTGATAATCTTGATATTCAGATTTGTATTGTCCAGCAAATTTACCAGGAATAAATATATTTTGAAAATCATCAATAACAATTAAACATTTATGATTACAAAGAATAGAAAATAATTGTTTTAATTGTTTATCTAAAGTTTCTTCAGGTTGTTGTTGACAAACATTCAAAATATCACTGACCAGTAAATCTAAAGACTGAGGATATTTTAAACTTCTCCAAATAACAACGGGAAAATTATTGAGGTTTAAATCTACGAATCTTTTAACTAAAGTGGTTTTACCAACACCATATAATCCTAATACAGAAATTAACCGAGTATTTTGGTTAAATATCCAATCAGATAGTTTTTCTAATTCTTTTTCTCGCCGATAAAAATTGATAATTTCAGGAGCAAAAGTTAAATCATAAGCAGATAATTTATATTTACTATTTATATTACCTGTTTTTTCTGGTTGACTTGGATTATTTAATGGTTGAGAACTAAAATTCAAATAATGACTATTACCAATACAAATATTTGGATTCTGGGATGATTGAATATATATCCTTTTTATTGTAGAACAAAAATTAGATTTTTTTATATCTTGATTTAAGATATCAGATAAAAGTTGCCATAATTTAGATCCTATATCTGCTATATGATTAGTAGTTAAATTATATTTGCGAGCAATATCATCATAAGATTTCTTATTCCATGTACCTTCAACAACAGCTATTTGTATGTCATCTAGATGTTTTCCCGTCTTCTCGAAAACCATCTGATCAACAAATTTTACAACTTCATCTACAGTCATAAAATGTATACATAGTAAGGGTTTCAGTAATTATAGCAACAACCAAACCTAATTTTACCTATATTTTCCTAACTTATACATAATAATTTATAGAAAATCTGCCAATCAAATCCTATTTTTTCCAATAGACAGATGGTTATAAATTGTTTTATAGATGGTAATTAAGTGGTTAAATAAACTTAGTATTATTAGTCTTTAGTATTCTTCAAAGAATCCGATTATACTTATAGCCACTTAGTAGAGTAACTAAAAATTAATCAAAATGTCTGAATTGAGCAATGAACCAAAAACCATCAAAACCCCTCTAAATATAGAGGTTAATACTGTCACCATAGCTAAATTTGGTCAAACAGGTACAGGAAAAACAAGCTTGTCTAATGCTTTATTTGGAGTAAATTGGCGTACAGATTATGCTGTTGCTTGTACTCAAACCGTCAGTAAATACCAGGGTAAGATGTTACTAAAAATTCCTCAATGCAAAGATTTTACCTGGCAAATTTGCGACACTCCCGGTGTTGGTGAAAGTGAATGTGCAGATGAGCAGCATTTTGAGGAAATTTATCAAACCTTCCATCAAGCAGATGTAATTATATGGGTGGTTCAAGCTGATACCCGTGCATTTGCAGAAGATCAAAAAGCAATCCTCAAACTAACCGATAATAAACAAAAGATTCCCAAAGCTCATTATGTCATAGTTTTGAATCAGATTGATCGAGTACATCCTGAAAATTGGGACAGCGAAAAAAATCAACCATCACCGGAACAATTAGCTTTAATCCCAGAGAAAATAAACATTGTTTATCAAAGATTTTCTCCTTATCTACCCATTCAAATAGAACATATAATCCCCTGTTCTGTTGTTAATAATTATGGGTTGGATAACCTTGTTAATAGCATCAACAAATTTAATTATCTAGTCAATACAAATAACAACTTGAATTAAAGGAGTTAAAAAAATGGAACTTTCACCAAAAATACAAGAAATTGTAGATAATTTACGTAAACTTTTAGGTGGTGAAGAATTTAGATTTTTTGAGAGTTCAGTACAAAAAGAAATAGCCAAACCTCCCAAAGTAGCCATTATCGGTAAAACGGGTGTTGGTAAAAGTACCACCATTAACGCCTTATTTGGGTTACAAGAAAAAGTCAGTCACACCACACATGGAACAACAGAAGCAAGTAAAAAAATAATTGAATTACCCCAAGGAGGAAAATTAGAAGTTATTGATATGCCAGGACTGGGGGAAGATATAGAACTAGATAAAGAATACACTGAAATTTACCAGCGAACTTTACCAGAAGCAGACGTTGTTCTCTATGTTATTCAAGGCAACTTAAAAGCATTAACAGAAGATGAAAAAATACTCAGAGACATTGTACAAAATGTGATGGGTAATTTAAAAGGTCGTCTAGTAGTGGGATTAAATCAAGTAGATAAAATAGGTCCAGGTACATGGAACACCAGATTTAATTTTCCATCTCCTGAACAGGAAGATAATATCAATCGTCGTTGTCAATATATCCAGGAAAAGCTAAGTTCTGCCCTATCTATTGAAGTTGAACAGGTTGAATATTACTCAGCAGAAAAACGATACAGACTCTATAATCTTCTAACAGCAATTATTAAAGCATCCGGTAATGTCGGCTGGAAATTTACTATCAATCCTGCTGATCCCATTGCACTAGCAGATCCATCTCTACAAGATTTCTTGAGACAGCAATTAAAAGGTTAAGCAATTATGGGATTTGTCTCAATTGTTGTTTAACTTCAAGTTCAAGCTAGGTTTATATGTTGAAAATGGTGACTTTTTTGCTTGGTTACATGATGTTTACTTCACTTACACAGGCGGATGTTAACAAATGGCTCCTAATGATTTAACCTCAGAAGAAGATGATTTAACCCCAGAAGAAGATGATTTAACCCCAGAAGAAAAAGAAATTCTTCGAAGCTTTCGAGTACTTACTAAATCTGAAAAGAAAGCAGTTAGAGCCAGTGAAGAGGCCTTTATTAATTGGATAAAAACTTCTGTTTCGTGGGTATGGGATAAAATTAAAGGCTATGCTAACGATTTATGGAGTTGGCTAAAAGGCTTATTCTAAAAACTTTGATAAAGCAGTTTAAACAGGAGTAAAGAATGGAATTATCAGATGAAGAGAAAGAAATTATTAGGCGTTATCGTCTACTTTCTGATGCGGAAAAAAAATCTGTGCGTGCCAGTGAAACCGCGTTTAAATCATGGATTGAAAGTGCTATACCATGGGTTTTGACAAAAATTATTGAAATCGGTATTTCTGAAATATTACACCGTTTGATCTCGTTGGTTTAATTGATTTTAATCCTTCGCCCAAAATTTACCATATTTTGGGCTATTTTTATCACCTCTTTCTTAAAATTCAACACTTCTGAATAAATGGGTAACTGATTGTCAATCAATAGTCACCCATTTTAATAATATAAAATCGCCAAAACAAAAACCCCATCTCAATAAACCAAGAGAGGAGGCTTTTGTATTGAATATTAAACCTGGCATCGAGCTATTTTTGCGGAGGGCTACCCCTCAACTATCGTGGCCGCTGCAGCGTTTCACCTCTGAGTTCGGGAAGGGATCAGTGTGGTTCCACCGCGCCATAGACACCAGGAAAGAGTGGTGGGTCAGAGA
>NZ_JANQDF010000183.1:0-9753 GCF_029891675.1 Anabaenopsis tanganyikae CS-531 | reverse complement strand
GGTTAAGACATTGACGCATAGATTCACACCATGGGCTGGTTATTTATGGCTAAGAAAAATTATACAAGAAAATATATAAATAATTATACATCTTTGCTGTTTTGAGTGCGGTTACCCATGTTTACACAGATGATACATAGTATTGAGTAGGTTGGGTTGAGGAACGAAACCCAACCTACAAAAATTAAATTGATATTATTTATTATAAGGGCATAGATAGAACAAATAAAATAAAAGTATTACCCATTACCAATTATCAAAAAAATGATTGCAGCTAAAGAAAACACCCCCCACCTCACCCCCGAAGAATACTTTGCATGGGAAGAACAGCAACTAGAAAAACACGAATATATCAACGGCCAAGTTTACCCCATGAGTGGCGGTAGCGTTAATCATAGCCGCATTGCTATTAGATTTACGACTATGTTTGATACCCATTTAGACGCTAGTAGTTGCATAACAGGTAACTCAGACCTCAAAGTTAATATTTTAGGTACTAATAACTACACCTACCCAGATGTTAGCGTCACCTGCGACGAACGGGACAAAACCAATACCCAATATATTACCTACCCCTGCTTAATAGTTGAAGTTTTATCAAAAACTACCGAAGCTTATGACAGAGGTGGTAAATTTAGAATGTATAAAAATAATCCAGCCTTAATAGATTATCTGCTGGTCAGTTCCACCAGCATGGAAATTGACCTTTATCATAAAAACGAGGCTGGAGACTGGTTAATTATCAACTACAAACCAGGTGACACCATCCAACTTAAAAGCATTAATCTTAACTTTCCCCTTGAACAAATCTATCGCGGTTTAAATCTTGAACTAGGGAATGGGGAATAATAGAAGTATTACCAAATTACCTACTATCCATTAACCAATATGATCACCCTAGAAATAGCCATTCAAAAAATTCAATGTCTTTGAGCAAGTATACAGCAGATTTCAGCTAAGTAAGTCGGCACGAAAAAACAAAGCAAGTACAAAAATGTAAAATGCTGAAAAACCTCTTCCCACCTGCCTCCTGCCTTGCCACAACGATAAATTTCAACGCCCACCTACTTAGCAGTATTGTAGTCAAACAAGAAAATTTATAAAGCAGATATTAATTATGAAAATTGTTTCTATAAAAATTAAAAATTATCGAGCCTTTGAATCTATAGAAATTAAGGATATTCCCAGATTCTGCGTGATTATCGGAGCTAATGGTACTGGTAAATCTACCCTATTTGATATTTTTGGTTTTCTCCGCGATGCCTTAAAAAATAATATTCGTCAAGCCCTTCAGATCCGGGGTGGATTTAATGAAGTCGTGACTAGAGGCAAAGAACAAGAAGACATAGAAATAGAACTAAAATTCCGCATTAAAATTCTAGAGACAGAGCGCCTAGTTACCTATACTTTAAATATTGGACAAGAAGAAAAACGACCCTTAGTTAAAAGAGAAATTCTCAAGTACAAACGTCGTGAATATGGTTCTCCCTATCACTTCCTCGACTTCCAAAACGGTAAAGGATACGCCATCACCAACGAAGAAAATTTTGAACAAACTGAGGCGGAACTAGAACGGGAAGAACAACAACTTGAATCCAATGATATTTTAGCAATTAAAGGACTGGGGCAATTTCAACGTTTTAAAGCTGCTAGTGCTTTCCGTTCACTAATTGAAAATTGGCACGTTTCCGACTTCCATATCAGCGATGCCAGAGGTAGCAAAGATGCCCTTTATGCTGAACATCTCTCCCCCACAGGTGACAATATGGCGCTTGTTGCCCAATATATTTATCAAAACCATCCTGATATATTCCAAACGATACTCACAAAAATGCAGAAACGAGTACCTGGCATTTCTAAAGTAGAAGCCAAGGAAACAGAAGACGGTAGATTAATTCTCAAATTTCAAGATCAAGCTTTTAAAGATCCCTTTATAGATCGCTATGTTTCTGATGGCACCATGAAAATGTTTGCTTATTTAATTCTGCTTTTCGATCCCAAACCCCATCCTTTACTATGCGTCGAAGAACCAGAAAACCAACTTTATCCTAGTTTACTTCACGAACTCGCAGAAGAATTTGCCAGTTATGCCCACAGAGGCGGACAAGTATTTGTATCTACCCACTCTCCTGACTTTCTTAATGCTGTTCCCCTAGAAAGTATTTTTTGGTTGAAAAAAGAACAAGGAATTACCAAAATTTTTCGAGCCAGCGATAATGAAAACCTGAAAAACTTAGTAAAAGCAGGAGATTTACCCGGATATCTCTGGATTCAAAACTGGTTTAAAGGAGTTGCACCCTAATGAGCTATGACTTGATTTTTTTACTGGAAGAACCTTCTATGAAAAACGTACTAGAAATTATTCTGCCAAAATTAATTCCTGAGCATATTAGTTATATTTGTATCCCCCATCAAGGTAAACAAGACCTTTGTAAATCAATTCCTAAAAAGATCACAGCTTTTCGATTTAAACCTGAAACAAAATTTATCATTGTTCATGATCAAGATTCCCATGATTGTATAAAACTCAAATCAGAACTTTTAGAAATTTGTCAAAATACAGAAAACCAAAATATACTGATCCGAATAATATGTCATGAACTCGAATCTTGGTTTTTGGGTGATTTAGCGGCAGTTGAAAAAGCTTATGTACTAAAACCCCAAAGTTTGAGTCACAAACAAAATAAAAGCAAGTTTCGTAATCCCGATCAACTCAACTCCGCGAAAGCAGAACTCAGAAAGTTAGTTACAGAATATTATCCGGGTACTCACTCGAAAGCGATCGCACCTTATTTATCTTTGACTGAAAACAAGTCTCGTAGTTTTCAAATTTTTCTCGATGGCATTAAGAAAATTCTCAATTAGAGTAACATAACTCAAAGAGTAAAACAGTTCTCAAAACAGGCGATCGCCCCTGGGAAATACCAGTAATCACACGGTATTGCTGAGGGTAATATCTTCTGAATATGCGCCTTTGAGAATTTAACCCGGCTATGAGATACGCTCATATGATCTCCGGGATATTTTCATTAACTATGGACGTAACTGGATTCGAACCAGTGACCTCTACGATGTCAACGTAGCGCTCTAACCAACTGAGCTATACGTCCTTAACCACACGATTACTTAACTTAGCACATATCTTACAGGAAAGCAACTATTATTTTATTTATTTTATTTATTTTGCTCACTAGTCAGTCTCTAAAACCCTGGAGGCTTTTCTCAAGATATAGCATTTTCCATGCTTGTGAGGTAAAAAGTTTTTTAGTTTCAGGGAACAGGGAATAGGTAATAGGGAATTGGTGTGTACTTCATTACCCTGAAAAACCCTTTATGTACTATAAGTAATTTTTTATATTAGTATTTTAATTTATCCTCCTGGTTAAACAGTAAATAAATATACTAACTTTACAATAAAATACCAGATTCTCAACATAGGCTGTAATTTAGAGCCTGTTTATACAGTAAATATAAGGATTTGAGGCTTTAAAAGGATAGAAATTAGGGGTAACCGACCCACTCTAAAATTTACCTTTAATTCTCCATCGTGTTTGTCGCAGTAATGCCATATCATATTAAAAAATATTTGCACACATTCCCTAGGAAGATGACCTGAATAATTAGCAGGTTTAAATTAAAATTAGTGTGTCGATTAACTGCTTTCTATGGAGGTTTAGCCGAGTGCTAAACCTTTTTTATGCTGATATATTTCAGTTATGGTATTGCTTATATCTAACCTATAGATAGATGAAATTTACACAAAAGTACATTTACAGTGATAATACATGGTAAACTCTTGCTGAATGTGGGCTTGGCTAATGCTCAAGCCTCTTTTGTATATTTTCAATTTAGCTCTGGGGTTTATGCTTTAGTGCATTGAAAAACGATTTTAGCATTATATCATAAATGTCGGTTTTTTGTATATATCGATAGGTATTATAAATAATTTATTTATGCTGTTATTATTCAGTTCGTTAATGCCTGAAAAACATATAACTACCCTGGAGTTAAGGCCAGGGTTTTCTTTTGAGATGTTGGTTGGGGATAGATGACATCTCACCAGGGTATGAGTAATTTTTTGATGACTGCCTATCTATTGTGGATAATGATACCATGTTTATAGATATGATATTTAGCATATTTAATATAATTTGTATACTGCTTGAAGGCAGATGAATTATAATCAGTTTATATATAAATTGGCTAAATATGGTAAACACCTGGTATATATAAAGGTCTGGCTCTAGTTCAGGCCTTTTTCGTGCTTTTAATATATGAATGAAATGCCAAATATAAATTGAACCTAATATTCTACTGGCCGCAGGAAGATGAAGTTGAGAAAAAGTTTTCTTAAATTGTAAGTTAGTACGTTGTTAAGCACAGCAATAATCAAGGTTTGGTTCACAGCCAAACCTTTTTTTATGATTAATAATTGCTTATTTATCAGCTTTGAGACTATTTGAACACATCCTTTAGGAGGATGAACTAAAGGTATAGAACTATTAAATTATTATTGGTGTAGTAAATGCTTGGTATACATAAGGGCTTGGCTTGTCCAAGCCTTTTTTCCTGAGAATTTATATCAGCTTATATCAGCCGGAAGATGAAATTTTGGCGGTGAAATTTTGAGTATAATTAAATACTAAATAAATATATGGCATTATTATATTGATACCATGACATGGGGACGGAAAAGAATTTAAAGAGTTGTAAACTATGATAGACTCTCTAGCTGGCTGGAGAGTTTAGGATGGATATAAGATAAAAGCCAAACTTAATAGCTGATGACAGTCAAAAGCATCCCTAAAGCCATGAAAAGAGGATTCCCCACAAATTAGCAATGGCTGAATTAGCTTTACGACTGATATTCAGCAGATACAAGCTAAATCTTGATAGTTCTTTGATTCCATACTGTAAACCTATGACACTCAAACTCACAGTTCCCAATATGGCTTGTTCTGCTTGTGCCAACAATATTACTAATGCAGTAAAAGCAGTTGATGCCAATGCTACGATTGAGGCTGACCCCCAAACCAAATTTGTGAGCGTAGAAACTCAAGCATCGGAAGCATCAATTAAGAATGCTTTAGCTGCTGCAGGCTATCCAGCTGCTTAAAACTGATTATACCGGCTCAGATGCCTAGGGTATAAGCGTTTGATGTAATTTCCACATCTAAACTAAATGTGTTTGAGCGGATGAAGTTGCATTCATCAATTGGATGCAACTTTGACTGGATAGGCTACACTAGCAAAAGTGATTGACTGAGCATGGATACTCTCACGCTTAAACTCCGGGGTATGAGTTGCGCTTCCTGCGCAAACAACATTGACCAAGCAATTCGCTTGATTCCAGGGGTGATTGACTGCAATGTTAACTTTGCTGCTGAACAGGCTACAATCAATTATGATCGAACACGTACTAATTTAAAGATTATCCAAAGCGCTATCGATGCTGCGGGATACTCTTCTTACCAGGTTTCAGAAGACATACTGACTGGAGAAGATGATACTCACACAGCAATTAAGTTAGCCGCGGAACAGGAAATTAGCCGCAAGGTGATTGTGGCGGGTGTGATCGCTATAATCATTTTTGTGGGTTCCATACCCATGATGACAGGGTTAAATTTCTGGTTTATTCCCGAATTTCTGCATAATTATTGGGTACAGTTACTGTTGACTACCCCAGTACAGTTTTGGTGTGGTTGGGGTTTTTATGTGAATGGCTGGAAAGCCCTCAAGCACCATACAGCAACAATGGATACCCTGATGGCAGTGGGTACAAGTGCTGCATATCTATATTCTTTGTTTGTGACTCTGTTTTCGGGATTTTTTACGGCTCAGGGTATAATCCCTCATGTATATTATGAGGTTTCGGTAACTGTAATTGCTTTAATTTTGCTGGGACGGTTGTTAGAGCATCGCGCTAGGGGAAAAACCTCGGAAGCTATTCATAAACTGATGGGACTACAACCCAGAAATGCTAGGGTTATCCGTGGTGGTGTAGAAATGGATATTTCTATTACCGAGGTGGAAATTAATGATGTGATTGTGGTGCGTCCAGGGGAAAAGATTCCTGTAGATGGTGAGGTGATTACTGGTATTTCTACGGTGGATGAGTCCATGGTTACTGGTGAAAGCTTACCAGTGCAAAAGCAACCGGGTGATGAGGTAATTGGGGCGACTATTAACAAAACTGGTAGTTTTCAGTTTCGAGCGACACGAGTGGGAAAGGATACTTTTTTGGCGCAAATAGTCAAACTTGTGCAGCAAGCACAGGGTTCTAAAGCGCCAATTCAAAGATTAGCAGATCAGGTTACAGGATGGTTTGTACCTGCTGTAATTGCGATCGCGATCGCGACTTTTGTGATGTGGTTTAACTTCATGGGTAACTTTACCCTAGCAATCATGACCACAGTGGGTGTACTGATTATAGCTTGTCCCTGCGCTTTGGGTTTAGCTACTCCCACTTCAATTATGGTGGGCACTGGTAAAGGTGCGGAAAATGGTATTTTAATTAAAGATGCCCAAAGCCTAGAGCTAGCACACAAAATCACCACCATTGTTTTGGATAAAACCGGAACTTTAACTCAAGGGAATCCCACAGTTACCGATTTTGTCTGTGTGAAGGGTACTGCTAACCACAATGAACTACAGCTTTTACAGTTAGCTGCTGCTGTAGAGCGAAATTCCGAGCATCCCTTGGCTGATGCAGTGGTAAAATATGCCCAATCCCAAGAGGCGAGTTTAATTGAGTGTAATGACTTTGCAGCTGTCCCTGGTAGTGGCGTTCAAGGTGTGGTGTCAGACCGCTTAGTACAAATTGGTACAGAACGCTGGTTGACAGAACTGGGAATTAATAATCACTCCCTCCAGGAATATAAACAAGTCTGGGAAGCTGGGGGTAAAACTGTGATTTTAATAGCTGTAGATGGTGTTCTAGAAGGAGTGATGGGTATTGCTGATGCTCTGAAACCTTCCTCAGCAGCAGCAGTTAAAATACTACAGAAACTTAGATTAGAAGTGGTAATGCTGACTGGAGATAACAGTAAAACTGCGGAGGCGATCGCCCAAGAAGTCGGTATCCAGAGAGTTTTTGCAGAGGTACGCCCAGATCAAAAAGCCGCCATAATTCAATCCCTCCAAAGCGATGGTAAATCTAAAATTGTGGCGATGGTAGGTGATGGTATTAATGATGCACCTGCACTCGCACGAGCAGATGTGGGTATTGCGATTGGTACAGGAACAGATGTGGCGATCGCCGCGAGTGATATTACTCTGATTTCTGGAGATTTACAAGGAATTGTGACGGCAATTCAACTTAGCCGGGCTACAATTGGCAATATCCGCCAAAATCTCTTCTTTGCCTTTATTTACAACATCATAGGTATCCCGGTCGCTGCGGGAATTCTCTTTCCCTTCTTTGGGTGGTTGCTAAATCCGATTCTTGCAGGCGCTGCAATGGCTTTATCTTCCGTCTCTGTGGTCACCAATGCCTTGAGATTGCGGAAATTTAAACCAAAAATCATCTCTGGAGGTGTACAATAATTTCAACTATGTTCAATAAAAATATACTTTGGGCTAGTCTGGCGGCTTTGGGTCTATCCCTAGGAACAGCATCAGCAACAATACCAACTCATTCATCAGGGGAAACTAATGATTTTCACCCTAGGTCGCAACCTTTGGCCTTGAAAGTTGGTGTAACTATTAGTGGTGTCGCTTTAATTGCGTTAGAGCTATGGTGGTTTCTGTTGAGTAAATCACCATCACAACCCAACCGCAAAGAAGATTAATTAGGGAAGCGATCGCAGTTCCGTATATTCGTATAAAGCGATCGCCAGATTAATCCCTAGCCACAGGGATAGATCATCAAAATTGTAATTCTCTTTTGGCAGAGACGATTGCAGTGGCAAGCCCCCCATCCCCCCAAGAGACTTCCCCAAGGCTTAAAGAAAGAGCAGTCCATTGATTTTTGGCAATAAAAAAAATTCTGCGGGGTTTTAGGCTTAAAATTGCTTAAAAGGTCAACTTATAGTTAACTTTGCCACCCGCAGGACATCCCCAGCTATGATTAATGAAATTTTTCCTTTCCATTTTCAGATAGACAAAATCGCCATCGCCGGAACCTGTCTGTGGTCATTGGCGCTATACTTGATATTTTCCCCACTGCGTGATACAATAATAGAACTGCTCAGTAAATGGTTTAACTTCGCCGAGCGATCGCTTTACATCAGTCAACAAGAATTTGAAAAAACACGCCAAGCCAGAGAATCTCAAAACGCCTTTTACGCTTCACTATTTAGCATCATTCCCTTTCTAGTAATCGGCGGTTTATCCAACTGGTTTCTAGAAATTAGCTTAGGACGTAGCTGGGGCATCAGCATAGGTATAATGGCTTGTATTATTTCTGCTATTTATGAACTAGCTCGCCAAAGTGGGGAATTAGACGAATGACCCTTCCACAATAGCTATTTCCTCATCAGTTAATTCATAGAGTTCATACACCAACTGATTAATCTGTCTATCTGTAGCATTAATTTGCTGTTTAATTCTTCTTTTAGCTGGTGGTGTTTGAGCTTGATTTAGCTGTTCATGCAAAAACAACATTTGTTCAACCAGTCTAACCATTTGATTGTGAAGATTTGTTTCTGATAAATTCTCGAAATTAATCCTGCGGATTGGTAGCTGTTCAACAAACTGAGTAAAATAACGGAAAAACCCACCACGAATTGTGGTGCTAATATTCTTGAAGTAAAAATCTAATAACTTACTATTGAGTAATCCTAAAATATATTTAATAGACTCATTGACATCATTTTTCAGTGTAATTCCATAACCACTAGTAAAAGCATACTCTCCTCTTTCGTCTAAGGCAAAAGATGCTTTAATGGCAATATCAGGTACTAGTATTTTAGGATATCTCATCAACTCTATATTTTTGGGATAAATATAACCATACCAACCAGATCCCAGCATCTTACCTTTTTCTCGGTTTTCTAATTTGATTTGATTTTGGATGAGATAATCAAGAGTTAGCGGATAATTATTACAGAGTTTATTTTCATTGAGCAGATTAACTTGTCCGTTCACTAGTTCATAAGGAATAATCAATAACTTATTGGAATATAAAAGCTGATAGGCTTTAATTTCCTTCCCCTGTAGAAAAGGACAAGTTAAACTTGATTCAATTGTAATTACTTTATCTAAAGATTTAGAATACACATCTAGTAAGTTGTCTCTCTTTTGAGAAATAAAATCTACAACATATACTTCATTCGCACTGGTTCTAATACCTTGGGAAATATTATTTTTTATTTTCCCTAAACTGACGAATCTATGATCATTAAACTTCTCAAAGAATAAGGCGTTATGAAATTTGCTAAAGTTCCAGGTTTTACTAATAAAAGATTGTTGAATAAGGCTGATTTTTTCAATACTGTCATCAGTAACCCACTCTAATAAATCCTGTACCTGAATAAAAGTAACTTCTGATTTATCTGTTTTAGATAAGAAAAGCAAACAAGTATAAGTTGATACTTTAGGAAAAACTTGTTGATCACCAAAGTAAACTATTTTTTCCAGGTATTGACCTTTAGCAATTAATTTTCTCAAAGATTCTCCATATTGAGCATTAAAAAACTTATGGGGTAAGATAAAACCCAAACGCCCATCCTTTCTTAATAGATTTAGTCCTTTTTCGACAAAAACAACATAAATATCATAATTTCCCTTACTAGCAGAAACATATTCTTCCTT
>NZ_JANQDF010000182.1:0-25472 GCF_029891675.1 Anabaenopsis tanganyikae CS-531 | reverse complement strand
AACACCGGTTAGGGGATTTTTTTATGCTTTTCTCCGGAAAGAGGCAGATGTGTCACGGATATTAAATTAGTAGATGCACCCTGATAACTAACTCCCCTGATTGGCTAACACCGGTTAGGGGATTTTTTTATGCTTTTCTCCGGAAAGAGGCAGATGTGTCACGGATATTAAATTAGTAGATGCACCCTGATAACTAACTCCCCTGATTGGCTAACACCGGTTAGGGGATTTTTTTATGCTTTCCTCCGGAAAAAGGTAAATGTGTCCCGCAGATTAAATTAGTAGATGCACCCTGATAACTAACTCCCCTGATTGGCTAACACCGGTTAGGGGATTTTTTTATGCTTCTCTCCGGAAAAAGGTAAATGTGTCCCGCAGATTAAATTAGTAGATGCACCCTGATAACTAACTCCCCTGATTGGCTAACACCGGTTAGGGGATTTTTTTTGGGCTTCCCTCCGGAAAGAGGTAGATGTGTCGCGGATATTAAATTAGTAGATGCACCCTGATAACTAACTGCCCTGATTGGCTAACACCGGTTAGGGGATTTTTTTGTACAGTTGACAGAAATTTTTCCGGATAAATGGTAGATGTGCGACGAAGACTAAATTAGTAGATACACCGTGATAATTAATTCCCCTGGGTGAGTAACACTCACTGGGGGATTTTTTTATTCTGCGGACAGCAACCATCATATCATTAATGATAATTTTGTCGAGAACAAACTCAACTCTTTAGTCTCAAAACAGATTACTGATCAATGCGTGCTGATAATTAACTCCCCTAGACTGCCACCACTGGGGGATTTTTTTGTTGGGTATGACCAACATTCCCATTTGTGACAATTTTACCTGGAACATACATTTATTCCTAGACAAGTTTATTGATAGATACACACTGACAGCTCACTCCCCTGTCTGGCAGCCACCCCACTAGGGTATTCTGTTATCGGAACAGAATAATAACAAATCTCAGGCAAGATTTATCCGGAGGGCTGAACCTAAACTAAGAACATTTAATTAGTAGATACACCCTGATAACTAACTCCGGTGGGAGGTAAAGACTTGATTGAATTCTTGATGAAAAAACTCTTCTTCTGACAGCTTAACTCATTTGTAGTTGCTTAGGAAAGTATTATAACGCAACATTTCTAAAAATGTTCTACTATGGATAGTTTTTTATTCTTATTATAAGTATTATAGTTTCTTAACTGATTAACAGATTCGTTAAGTTATTACTTAATCATTGACGATATACGCTGCTAAAAGCTGGTATATTCACAATAATCTAAGTCATGCTTTAACCGTAGTCTTACTGTGTGATTTCCTAGTAAGTTCCTAATAACTCACCCAGTTACCCTGATTGGGTTAATTTATATTTTTTTTAATCTAGTCACTTCGAGTATTGGGTTTAGACTTTCCCAGAGTCTCCCGGTCGGTTTTAACCTTAACTTACCCAATATGCTCATCATATCACGTTCGTGGTGATTTGAAGCAGCCTTGAAGCTAAATATCTCAGTTCAAAATCTAGAGTTTTGCCCCTGTTCTGTGAGATGATTTAAGTGCATCTGGTAGATGTATTTATTCTATCCTTTCCTAACATATCATAACCGCTGCTGAATATCTAGATTTTTTTAGCTAGATTTAAAATATGGTAATCTCCGTGAGATACTCCCACAGTAGTCCAAGCATACAGTGTGGGCTGCAGGGTAACTACAGGTATCGGGTATGACATTAACTGAATCTCTGTTTACAGTTAACCGAATGTCCCGCCGCCAATAACAATACAAAGATGTTGAGCATTTTTGTATTGCCGGAATTTTATCTAGCACAGAAAGTGACACACAGACTCATGAATTTAGCTGTTATTAAATTTTCTTCAGAAGATTGTGGCATCTGCCACAAAATGTCTTTTTATGACCAAAAGGTAGCTGAAGAGCTAGGTTTACAGTTTATCGATGTGAAAATGCAAGATACGGCTAGTTACCGTAAGTATAGAAAAGTCTTGTTGTCTCAGTATCCAGATAAATCACAAATGGGATGGCCAAGTTATATTATCTGTGATTCTCCAGAGGCAGAATTTCAGATTATAGGTGAAGTTAAAGGGGGTCATCCCAAAGGTGAGTTTAGAAGTCGTCTACAAGAGGTTCTCAATTCCATAGACTTCAAATGATTTAACCTCCAGGACAGGACCGATCATGGCTATGGTCATGATGTCTTCGCGCACCTGTCCTGTAACTGTTACTGTTTGTCCGGGTTGCAGCAAGTTTTTGTCGGCACTTTTGAGGATTTCATAAGTCGTACCATCATCTGTGACTAACGCCCAAGCGCCAGTACCAATATCTCGGCGTTGAATAGTACCTTTAACTGTAATGCTCATGTTTCAGAAATTGGAGAGGGGTGGGGAGTGGGGTTTTGTTCGGGGGTAAAAATACCCCATTGTCCTATTATGCTGTTTGAGTAGCGCTTTTCAATGCTAAATGAGCTAGTCCATAACAAAGTAAAGCGTTGGTAACCAGGAAAGTCCGCGCTAGATAGCTACTTCCTAAGCCCCAAACTCCTGGGTCGTAAATGGCGCTAACTGTTAAAAAGGCGGCGTAGCCAAGACTCGAACCAATGGCGAACCATTTCCAGCTAGGATGTCCCAAGAATAAG
Organism: Anabaenopsis tanganyikae CS-531; assembly: GCF_029891675.1. NCBI lineage: Bacteria > Bacillati > Cyanobacteriota > Cyanophyceae > Nostocales > Nodulariaceae > Anabaenopsis > Anabaenopsis tanganyikae. The sequence goes on along the minus strand of NZ_JANQDF010000182.1, from coordinate 22,818 downwards.
GCTATTAAAACTATGGGGATGAGAACGCTAGCAAAGATGGGATTTAAGGGGTTAGTTCCTTGTAGGGTGTTACCTAGTTCGGGAATGGAACTACCTAAGAGCCGGAAAGGCCATTGGGGGAGGTCAAAGATATATATTCCTTTGAGGAAGAATAAACCAGAACTACCAGCAATTAAGCCACCGGATAAAGACCAACTCCAGGCGAAGGGGAAGTAAACTCGCAAAAACCAAGCCAGGAGATAGGAACCAAAGACCATCAGCAGCTTTGGTATTAGGGCTACTGCACCGCCATCAATCCAAAAACCGGGATTGAGATAGCCGTTGTCTCGTAACCACCTAAAGAAGTCTGGGAAGCTAAGTCCCTGGGAGGCTAGTTTAACTGCGGCTTCGGCATTCAGTTGTCCAGCGCCATAATAGTTGAAGCTATCATCCTCGATCGCCCTTGCTGATTGTTTGAGGACTTTTAACACCTCCTCTGGTGCTGTGACTCCAGAAGCTTTAATTAATGCGGCGACACCTGCAACGTGGGGGGAAGCCATGCTTGTTCCCTGGAGTCCTAAAAATACCCCTTGGTTGTTGTTTTCGGGGTCAATGGTTTCTTGGAGAATTGTCCCGGCCTCACTCCCACCGGGGGCAGAAATATCTACCCCAGCGCCAAAGTTAGAATAGGGGGCTTTTTCTCCGTCTGGACCAAATGCGGCTACGCCAATGACGTGGGGGTAACGTGCGGGATAACTTGCCCCATTCTGGTTTTCGTTGCCGGCAGCGGCTACAATGGTTACACCTTTTTTATGGGCGTACTCAATGGCTTGTTTCATCAGTTGGCTTTCACCACCACCGCCTAAACTCATATTAATGACATCCGCACCGTTATCAGCAGCGAATTTAATTGCTTCGGCAATATCGGCCACTGTGCCGCCACCATAGGCACTAAGTACTTTTAATGGCATCAGATTGGCTTCGTAGGCAATGCCGGCTACACCATATTTATTGTTGGTGGTTTGGGCAATAGTACCAGCAACGTGAGTACCGTGTCCATTGTCATCTGTGGCTTCTTCGCGATCGCTCACAAAATCATAACCCTTAACAAATTTCGTATCTACCAGGTCACGCACAGGAGTTATACCAGTGTCAATTACAGCTACTGTCACGCCGCTCCCCTTGGTTTGACTCCATGCCCCTTCTATGCCGATCTTGTGTAGATTCCACTGTTTGCTGTAATATTGGTCATTCGGACCTGTTAATGTAGGATTTACCTCGTCTACAGATGGTAAAATCCCGTCAAACTTTGCCGACTGTGGTAAGGGAATCGTTCTATAGATGTAATTTGGCTCGATTAATTGTGTAAATTGGGCGAAGGGAGATTTTTTCAGCTTTCTTAGTCGCTGGCGATCGCCTTCAATAATATACACATTATCCGACCCTGAGAATTGATTGTCCAATCGGGGCGTGACATTGTACTCTTGAGCGATCGCCTGTAAGTTCTGCTCTAATACTTCCGAGGGGATATCTTGGCGAAAATCTAACACAATAGTCTCAAATTCGCCTTTAGCTGCTAAACCCTGAAAATTCAGGAACCCGAAAACAGCCCCCCCCAGCCCGATGACAAACAAGCATAATAATATAAGTCTTTTCATATTAACTGATCACCGCTTTTTGCCAGTTTGCTCACTACCATAACTTATCTGCATAGCTGGTTGGTACACTTTGAACAATTTTTACGATTGAGGACTGTTTAAACAATGGAACGTGGTCTGTTATGGTTACCCTTGCTAGTTGTGTTTTTCTGGTTAGCTTGGCAAGGCTCAAAGGAATACCAGAAGGTGGAATCATATCGCCTTTGGTCCGAGCAATTTGAGAAATCCAAATATGATATCTACGCAGTTATCGGTCTCAAGCAGAACAATATCACCTGGGGTAAACCCAGTCCCCAAGGTCCCCTTAACTTAGAAACTTTTTCTTTGCTGGATGTTAAAGATATACGTCTTTTAGTAGATGACAAACTAGTACAATTAGAAAACTATCCCCAAAAAGGTCGAGTCATTCAGTTAGAATTGATCTTGTCTGAATCTCAGTCAGTACGCATTCCATTTACAGAAATCCCTCTAGCTGCAAATTGGGTGAAGTATTTACAGGGAGTCTGGGAAGATTTAAATACACAACCAAATCAGTAATAACCCACCGAATCTTTACCCAAATTTTCCATGAACACTCAAATAACTAACAGAGTACCCATAGCTTTAACCATTGCTGGTTCAGATAGCGGTGGCGGTGCGGGTATTCAAGCTGACCTACGTACTTTTGCTTTTCACCGTATCCACGGTACCAGCGCCATTACCTGTGTCACAGCCCAAAATACCCTAGGGGTAGCGCGGGTTGATACTATACCCACCGAGGCGGTCATAGAGCAAATTCAAGCAGTGGTCAGTGATATTGGCGTACAAGCTGCAAAAACCGGAATGCTACTCAACCAAGAAATCATCTCTGCTGTAGCCCAGACAGTAGAAGCATTACAAATTAATAACTTAGTAGTTGACCCGGTTATGGTATCACGCACAGGGGCGCAACTCATTGATGATAATGCGGTGCAGACTCTGGCTCATACCTTGTTACCTCAAGCTACCATTGTCACACCAAATCGCTACGAAGCGCAGATATTAAGTGGTTTACCCATCAATACTTTAGATGATATGCGGGCGGCTGCTCAAGTCATACACCGCAATCTCAGGGTAAAAGCCGTTTTAGTCAAGGGAGGCGCAATGACGGGTAACTGTCGTGGTGTTGATATCTGGTTTGATGGGGAAAAACTGGCAACCTTGACCACAAAACAAGTAGAGACAAAAAATACCCACGGTACCGGTTGTACACTATCAGCAGCGATCGCCGCTAACCTAGCCCTGGGTAATAATTTGTGGACATCCGTACAACAGGCCAAGGAGTATGTTACTAATGCCCTGACTTATGCCTTAGATATCGGCAAAGGTCAAGGACCAGTAGGACATTTTTTCCCACTGTTACAGTTTGATAGCATATCTCTACCATCTATAACTTAATTTTTGATCCCCACCTATTTATTTATGCAAACAACCCCAACTTCAGTGCACGGACATCCAGCAAAACCGCCAACATCTCAAAATTACCCTACCTCTGTACCACTGTATGTATATCGGCAATTAGCAACCGAATTACAGTTAACACAAGTAAAATTAGAGACCATCACCAGTCAAAATCACCAACTAGAGCGAGAAAATCAATTACTACGCCAAGAAATTACCAAAGTAGTTCAGTCCTTTTCGCACCTGCAAAATTATGTTAATACTGGTTTTAATCCGAGTCATCCCCAAGCTACTCGTGCCACTGGTGAAGCAAGCAGTCCAGCACCCGTGGCTAACCAAACCAGCCATCACCCTGAGTTATCCACACCTGTAGAAATCAATCACCAGATACCAACAACATTTTATATAGAAGAGCAACCAGTCAACCATTATCCCCCCATAGAGAAAAAAGTCAAACAATTGAGTAGCTGGTGGTTAGCTATGAATATTGTATTGTTGATGCTCACCGCATTTGGAGCAGCATATTTGATTGTGCCTCTTGTGTTTGAAGCTCAAAACCCCTAGTTTACACTTCCACAACTCCGAGTGACAACTAGGTAGGGGGTACACAGTTTAAAAAAAAGTTGCAATTTTTACATATTTTTGAAATTTAGCGGTAATGGTAAAAGTGGTTGACTTATATCTGCTTAGATAGATAAACAAACCTATTAGAAGTTAGGAGTGAAGATCATGAAAAAAGTAGAAGCCATTATTCGCCCATTTAAGCTTGACGAGGTGAAAATTGCCTTAGTTAATGCTGGCGTTGTGGGTATGACAGTTTCTGAAGTCCGGGGCTTTGGAAGGCAAAAGGGGCAAACAGAAAGGTATCGCGGTTCTGAATACACTGTTGAGTTTCTGCAAAAACTGAAAGTAGAAATTGTGATTGAGGATAACCAGGTTGATATGGTTGTCGATAAAATTATTGCCGCCGCCCGTACAGGTGAAATCGGCGATGGTAAGATTTTTATCTCTCCGGTAGATGGCGTTATACGTATTCGTACTGGCGAGAAGAATACAGAAGCTGTTTGAGTATGGGGTGGTGTGAAGTATGACCCTGAGTCAAGGAGTTCCGATATTGCCAAACAATGGCAGTGGGAACGCCGTTATTGCCGACTCGAGGCGGAGTCAGACCAAGAAACCGCAAGGTAGACGGGTATCTGTCAATCAAGCAGGCATCCTACACCGTAACATCATGTGAGTCAAATCAAAACATATCCCTGATTTTCTACTATTATAGCGGGCAAAATGCCCGCTCACCTCCCAAAACTCTACTGGTCATTCACTCAGCAATTAAAATTAAGTTTAGTCAAGAATAGTGTAATTTTAAGTCGAAATATTCTCAAATATTGCTGAATATAAGTTGAATTAAGACCCGATCATAATTCCTAATTAGAATTGATATATAGAAATCTGCCATGAAGGAGCAATTTATTTCCTAAATAAATATTTTCTTGACAATGAAATTGGAGAAAATTATGAATTACTGTCCTTGTTGTTCCGGATTACTGTTAAGGCATATACGCCCTCCGGGTTTGGCTTGGTTTTGCCCCCATTGTTGGCAAGATATGCCAGTATTTAATCTAGAAAATCCCAGTTCATTAGAAAAGACTTTTGCCGCAGGTAGTTTAGTGGAGAAAATTAACTACCGCAATGGTCATAGAATGTATGAAATTTCTTCTCAGCCTTGATGTGAAAAAGGACTCTTAGAGGATGTTTGATAAGTTTTCCACAGGTAATTTTTATCTTAGGGAACAGGGAACAGGGAACAGGGAACAGGGAACAGAGAACACACCGAATGGGGACTAGAGTCAAAGTCCCCCTTCTCAAGGGGGATTTAGGGGGATCTAAATTAGATACACCATGAGGGACTTTTCAAACACCCTCTTACAACAGCCCCCCACTTTTAAAACATCCTCTTACTCTCATGTTATTTGATATTTTCAACTCATATTGCGATCGCCCTCCAACTTGTTAGTTCGCTTTTTGGGGTGTGGGAAGAGCGTTAGCGGTAGCTTACCGAAGGAATCGCTCTCTTCCCCCTTACAAAGGGGGGTTAGGGGTGATCAACTTTGGAGATGTGGGAAGTGCGTTAGCGGTAGCTTACCGAAGGTATCGCCTTTTGGGGATGTGAGGGGCGATCGCTTTTCTATTCTTATTTGCTAAACTAGCAATTATGACAACAGCAATAAAACTCTATGTACTCTACCAGTCCACACCAAAAACTACTGGAAGCGATCGCAAACCTTAGTGAGCAACAAATTCCACTTGTTTTACAATTTATCTCATCTTTAGAAACACCAGTTAGCGATTATCAAACTCCAGCTAAAACAGTATTAGAAAGAATGGGTGGTTATCCCAAATTTTTACTAGAAGGATCAGGAGATTTGTCAGATAGAGATGTACGCAAAAAAGCAATTTCTGACATAATTCAAGCAACAAATCAAACAAGAACTCATGAATAATTATCCCCTAATATTAATTGATACTGGGATTCTTGTTGCTTTCTATGATCGTCAAGACAACTATCACCAAAAAGTTATTAACTTTTTTAGTACCTGTACCAGTCAACTAATCACAACAATTGCCTGTGTTACAGAAGTGATGTGGTTACTTGCCCCAAATACAAAAGTACAGAACGAATTTTTATCTGCTTTATCACTGGAAGTATTTATATGTGAACATTTCCTGCCATCCGATTATAAAAGAATCCAGGAACTTAACACAATTTATCAGGATCTACCAGGAGATTTTACTGATTTATCGCTGATTGCTATTTCCGAAAGATTAAATATCTCTGCTATTGCAACTCTAGACAAAGACTTTAATATTTATCGGCATTATCGCAAGCAACCATTTGAGCGGATATTTTTACCTTAATTGAGAATAGTAAAACTGAACTTATATTATTTGCAAAGAAATGAATCATAGTCGATCGCTTTTAGAGGATGTTTGATAAGTTTTATCAGGTGATTTTAGACACTTCTTGACCCCCCCTAACCCCCCTTACTAAGGGGGGAACTAGAGTCAAAGTCCCCCTTCTCAAGGGGGATTTAGGGGGATCTAAAAATATTAGATACACCATGAGGGACTTGACAAACATCCTCTGAGAAGTTCTTGGCTATCTTCCTTAATGCCCCTATGTAATAGTATTCGGTTTAATCTTCTTCCCAGGTTTCATCACTCAATAGGTCAATAATTCTATCTCTGAGTAGATATTCATGCCTTTCCAGCTCCTTCTCAAACAATATCCAGTCACGATTAGGAACATACTTACATAGGGAGTAAATTGGTTGTTGGCGGTCAAGTAGTCCCTTTTTGACTAGTTGGCGTGCTTCCTCTCTAATCATTCCAATATCATATCTAACAACAGTATCCATAAATCATTCTTTTTCTTTTTTGAAGGAAATAAGTTTTCTGCGTGTATCTTCAACTGAGCAAAAAAAATAGGAAAATTATCAAGGATCAAGAAACACCAACCCCACCACAGCCATCTTGTCTCCTGTAGATAGCAGTTACACAGATAAATTCCCCTTTTGGGTCAAGGTAGAGGAACTTTTTACCTCCACACCTTGCTCAGAATCGCATATCTAGGCAGGAATTGGTATCAGTCTTTAGGTAGACCCCTGGAAAACTCTTGTTGAGACTCCCAGACCTCAAAAAGTTTGACACCCCCCAGGGGATTTTAGTTTCCCCCTTGTACCAAGAAACCCTAGGGTAGACGGTTATCTGTCAATCAAGCCGGAAGCCTACACTGACCTAACGGTACTGTGTAGGTAGTTCACATTACCTAGAGATGAGATATCACCAGCCCTAGTACCTTGAGGAATAAGTTAAAGTACATAGGGCATTCAGCATTGGGTGTTAGGCAAAGAAAGCAATCTTACAGATGGGGGAAGAACGACTTTTCCCTGATCACCTAGTCCTTCATTCCTCATTCCCTATTTATGACTGCTCCAGAAAAAAACCCTGAGTTTGAAAATCTACTGACTTATCTTAGACAAAGCCGGGGCTTTGATTTTACAGGTTATAAGCGTTCAACTTTGATGCGTCGGGTACATAAGCGCATGCAATATCTAAGTATAGAAACCTTTGGGGAATACTTGGACTACTTAGAAGTTGATCCAGAGGAATTCAATCACCTGTTTAACACAATCCTAATTAACGTCACGGCCTTTTTTCGAGATATTTCCGCCTGGGAATACTTAGCTAAACAGGTGTTACCGAAGATTGTAGCCCGGAAAAATAACTCTGATCCCATCCGGGTTTGGAGTGCGGGTTGCGCTTCTGGTGAGGAGGCTTACACTGTGGCTATCCTCATGGCTGAACTTTTGGGAATCGAGGAATGTCGGCAACGGCTAAAAATTTATGCTACAGACATAGATGAAGAAGCTTTGAATCAAGCCCGTCAAGCTGTGTATTCGGCTAAGGATGTCCAGTTAATACCATGGGGACTGCAAGAAAAATATTTTGAGAGTACGGGTAATAACTATGTTTTCCGTCAGGACTTGCGACGTTCAGTAATTTTTGGTCGTCACGACTTGCTGCAAGATGCGCCCATTTCTCGCTTAGATATGCTGGTATGTCGCAACACACTCATGTATTTTAATTCTGAGACTCAGTCGCGGATTATGGCTCGGTTTCATTTTGCTCTCAATGATGGGGGTTATCTGTTTTTGGGAAAAGCAGAGATGCTGTTAGTGCACTCCAATTTATTCAATCCCCTAGAGTTGAAAGATCGGATATTTAGTAAAGTATTAGTAGCAAATATACGCGATCGCTTGCTAGGGATGGCAAATACACTAGAGCCAGAATCTAGCTACCGAGGATCTCGACATATCCGACTGCGAGAGATGGCTTTTGATTCCGCATCTGTAGCCCAAATAGTGGTAGATATCAATGGAATACTCGTACTAAGTAACCACCAGGCTCGCATTGTGTTTGGTCTTTCACCCCAGGATTTAGCTCGTCCTTTTCAGGATTTAGAACTTTCCTACAGACCAATAGAATTGCGATCGCCCATTGAACGGGCTTATACCGAACGCCGTAATATTACTTTAACAAATGTCCATCGCTATTTACCCAATGGAGAACAGCAATATTTAGATGTAGCAATTATACCTTTAGAAGATGTTGACAAGTCCCTGCTAGGTGTGAGTATCACTTTTCATGATGTGACTCGTTTTATTCAACTTCAAGAAGCCTTGCAACGTTCTGGACAGGAATTAGAGACTGCTAACGAAGAACTCCAATCTACCAACGAAGAATTGGAAACTACTAACGAAGAACTCCAATCTACCAACGAAGAATTGGAAACCATGAACGAAGAACTTCAATCTACCAACGAAGAATTGGAGACCATGAACGAAGAACTCCAATCTACCAACGAAGAATTACAAACAATTAATCATGAACTGAGCGATCGCACCACAGCACTCAACCGTACTAATCTATTCCTGACTGGCATTCTCAAAAGTCTACAAATGGGAATCGTAGTCATTGATCGCAACTTGAACATCGTACTGTGGAATTACATGGTAGAACATTTGTGGGGCTTAAGAACAGAGGAAGTTTTAGGAAAATCCTTATTTAGTCTCGATATTGGTCTACCTCTCGAGCAACTGCGATCGCCTATCCGCGATTCCTTATCTGCAAAGCAGAGCTTCCAAGAAATGATTTTAGATGCCACCAATCGCCGGGGAAGAACAATAGAATGTTATTTGGCTATTACCCCCCTATGTAGTACAGAAATTGAAGGAGTGGTATTAATGATGACAGATATAGAACAAGTTAAAAGTATGATTTCTCACGAAGCAATTGCTCAAAGACGACAACAGCAACAGAAGTAATCCAAACATAATGACCAGAAACCTAGAGGAAGCCATCACCGGGGCGCATCAGCGACTAGAAAATTTATCCCAGCGTGCTAGTCAAATAAGACAGGAGAATGATCCCATAACAGCACTATTGCAAGAAGCCATCAGCGAAACTACAATTTCTTTGGAAGAGCTCGAAGTATTAGCCGAAGAACTCGCACAGCAAAACCGGGAATTAGTTGCTACTCGCCACCTTTTAGAAGTTGAGCGCCAGTGTTACCAGGATTTATTTAATTTTGCCCCCGATGGATATTTAGTTACTGATGTCAATGGTGTAATTCAAGAAGCTAACTATGCTGCAGCCAACTTACTGAATGTCCGCCAGTCTTACCTGATCGGCAAACCCCTGGCTGTATTTGTACATCAGACAGAATTACCCAAATTCTACCAAATCATCGGACAATTGCCCCAGCAAACAGAGAAACGCACAGAACAGTTACGGATATTTCACCAAGAAGGTAGAGTTGACTTTGCAGCTGAATTCACCCTGGGGGTAGCCAAAGATTATTCTCAGGGCAAAATCAAGGGTTGGAGATGGCTACTTAGGGATATTAGTGAGCGGATCAAAGCAGAGGAACAAATTCGCCAACAAGCCACACTACTTGATATTACCACAGATGCCATTCTAGTCAGAGATTTGCAAAACCAAATTTTATATTGGAATCAAGGCGCGGTAAATATTTATGGCTGGCGGGCAGAGGAAGTTATGGGCAGGAACGCCTGGGAAATTTTATTACCAGAAGCTTCTCCTGAACTTCTAGGGGCGCTGAACACTGTTTTAGAGCATGGATCATGGAGCGGGGAATTACGGAAAGTCACCAGAAGGGGTCAGAAAATCATCGTTAATAGCCGTTGGACACTCATGTATGATGCCGCCAGGTTACCCAAATCTATCATGAGTGTGGATACCGATATCACCGACAAAAAACAACTAGAAACAGAAATTTCACGTACCCAGAGATTGTCAACCCTCGGTACACTGGCTCAGGCGATCGCCCATGATCTGCAAAATATATTCTCCCCCATGATCACAGTAGCGCAACTTTTGCCCCTCAAACATCCCGAGTTAAGTGAAAGTTCCCTACAAATGCTGAAATTATTGCAAAGCAATAGCAAACGGGGGATGGATTTAGTCCAGCAAATTCAGTCATTTACCAGTAACTTTCAAGTTCAAAGCTCAATACCGTCAGTATCACATCTGCTCCAAGATGTAGAGCAGACAATCAAACGCATCTTCCCCAAATCCATAGACATTGATATTCATACAGATATCCCTACCGATATAGAAATCCTACAGCCATACCATACCGAACTACATAAACTATTAGTTAAGTTACTAGTAAATGCCTGTGATGCAGCGCCTCAAGGTGTGAAGGTGGGAATCTCCGCTAACCAGACCTTCATTGACGAAAGCTATGTGAAACGGCACATGGGCGCTCAGGTGGGTTACTACCTAGTAATTACAATTACTCATACCGCACTAAATATTAATCCTCAAGTCATCGATGACATTTTCACACCATTTCGCCATACCCAAACCGGCAGTAAAAATCCTGACATAGGCGGTTTTGTGGAAGTATCCAGTCAATCAGGAGTTGGGAGGAAGTTTAAAATCTACATCCCCAGTAGTGAAAGTCACACTTCCCCCAGACTAGACCAGGGTAAACTGCCCACAGGCAAAGGAGAATTAATTTTAGTTGCAGATAAAGAGACGGCAATTACCCAAATTACCAAAACTACATTAGATATTCATAACTACAGGGTATTAATCGCCGAGAATGGGATTGAAGCCCTTGCCCTATACACCCAGCACCAGCAGGACGTTAAACTGGTGTTAATAGATCTAATGATCCCATCCATGACAGGGGAAACTGTCATTCGCACCTTGCAAATCATCAACCCGGATGTACCAATTATTGTTATGAGTGAATTGGCTGCTGCTGAGGCTTTAGCACGAACTACTCTCACAGGGATTCAGGGATTTTTAGCAAAACCCTTTACTGCGGAGCAATTATTAAATGTCATACATCATGCCCTTGTGTGTACCACAACACCAACCTGGCAACAGCAGCGCTGAAGTTGGGGTAATAGCCCAGTGACGCTGATGTACAATGCAAACAAATATTTAAATTATGAGTGGCCAGTTCATATGATTTCATCAGAAAATAACACAACATCCACCGATAAAAGCCTGGAAGCCATGCGGCACTTTTCCGAACAGTACGCTAAACGCACCGGCACATATTTCTGTTCTGAACCCTCTGTAACCGCAGTGGTGATTGAAGGACTGGCAAAACATAAAGACGAGTTAGGGGCCCCTTTGTGTCCCTGTCGCCACTATGAAGACAAAGAAGCCGAAGTTAGCGCCACATATTGGAACTGTCCCTGTGTACCCATGAGAGAACGCAAAGAGTGTCACTGTATGCTGTTTCTGACCCCAGATAATGAGTTTGCTGGCGACCAACAAAAAATTAGTTTAGAAACTATCAAAGAAGTGCGAGCCAGCATGGGATGAGCGACATGATCCCCCCAGAGTTTTGGCAAGGTGTGGAGCAGTTTAATTCCAGACAGTTTTACGCCTGTCATGACACTTTAGAGGCTTTGTGGATAGAAGCCGGCGAACCAGAAAAAACCTTTTATCAAGGTATTTTACAAATTGCCGTCTCACAGTATCATTTATCTAATAGTAACTGGCGAGGTGCAGTAATTTTACTAGGAGAAGGCAGCAATCGACTGCGACCTTATCCCTCTGTTTATCAGGGTATTGATGTAGATCAATTATTGAATCAAAGTACAGCTTTGTTGTCAACATTACAACAAATGGGAGCAGATAACTTTCATGCCTTGGCAGATCCTCAGGCTTTACCCAGTCCCACAATTGTCCTAGTTCACAACTAAAATTTCACCCCGTAGCCTAGCCTACGGGGCTGTTGTTGCCAAAATATTGCATTTCCAGGTTAATCTGGCGGTTGTAGCGGCGGTGTTCTCAGGGAATTTGACGAATGTGTATATGGGTGAAACCTAGAAACTAGATCAAGCGTCAATATTTCAGGAGTTATCCCAACTTGCGCCTAAATCTTAAATGTAGATTTTATATTCGGAACAAGAAATTGGGATAATTAATATACAATCTGATATCCTAAACTTATGGCTACAGTATTATGTCCTGCTACAAATTTCCAGTATCACAAATGCGTCGCCTGGGATTAGCCTTGATGCTACCAGTTGCACTCCTGGGTGTGGTAACATTTCCTAGCCATGTGCAAACTGTAACGGCACAAACATCTCAGCAAAATGGTCGCCTGACCATCAGCGCCGATATGCAAGAATATAACGCCAATACTCAAGTAGCAACCGCACGCGGTAACGTCCAAATGTTGTATCCTGCTCGCCAAATTAAGGCTACATCTGCTCAAGCACAATTTTTCAGCCGGGAACGCCGTATTGATTTGAGCGGTAACGTCCATATTGTCCAAAATGGAGTCAATAGCATCCAGGCCGAGAAAGTCAGTTATCTGATTGATGAAGGGCGTTTTGTGGCTTTACCTCAATCCCAGGGTCAGGTACAGTCCATCTACATGGTCAATGATTCTGAACTGGGAAACCAATCTAATTAATCTGATCAGGATAAATTACCACTACGGGCGCGAATAGTGAAAATTATCTTAGAGAATATTTACAAATCTTATGGTAAGCGCAGTGTTGTCAATAACGTTAACCTCTCCATTTCTCAGGGTGAGGTGGTGGGGTTACTAGGTCCCAATGGTGCGGGTAAAACCACGACCTTTTACATTGCTACCGGTCTAGAAAAACCTAATCAGGGAAAAGTCTGGCTTGATAGTACCGAAATAACCGCAATGCCAATGCATAAAAGAGCACAATTAGGCATCGGCTATTTAGCCCAAGAACCAAGTGTTTTTCGTCAGCTATCTGTACGGGATAATATTCTCTTGGTACTGGAGCAAACTCATGTCCCCCGATGGGAATGGTCAAAACGAATACAGGCTTTACTGCGGGAGTTTCGCTTGGAAAAAGTCGCTAAAAGCAAAGGAATTCAACTCTCAGGTGGGGAGCGACGACGGACAGAATTAGCTAGGGCTTTAGCAGCAGGTAGGGATGGTCCGAAATTCTTACTCTTGGATGAACCATTTGCTGGTGTTGACCCGATTGCCGTTTCCGAAATTCAGCACATTGTCGCACAATTGAGCGATCGCGGCATGGGTATCTTAATTACAGATCATAATGTTCGTGAAACCCTAGCCATTACAGACCGCGCCTATATTATGCGCGAGGGACAAATTCTTGCTTCTGGACATCCAGAAGAACTATATCATAATCCCCTAGTACGACAATACTACTTGGGCGATAACTTTCAACTCTAAAGGAGGCCGGTTAAAAAAAATGGTAGTCCTATAGTTATTTTATGAGATTCAAAAAGCTCAATTTATTATACAGACTGAATTCCCTCTTACCCTTGACGCTCATGGACCGCTACCTGACCAAAGAATTGGTAGCACCTTTTTTATTTGGTGTAGGTGCATTTTCATCCTTGGGTGTCACTATCGATGCTGTCTTTGAGCTAGTGCGGCGCATTGTCGAATCTGGATTACCAATCAATATTGCAATTCAGGTTTTTTTATTAAAGTTTCCCAATTTTATCGTTTTAGCCTTCCCCATGTCCACACTCCTGGCTACTTTGATGACTTATAGTCGTCTTTCCAGCGAGAGCGAACTAATTGCTCTGCGTGGGTGTGGGGTCAGCGTCTATCGCATGGTGTACACCGCTGTGATCTTGAGTATGCTAGTCACAGGGATGACATTTGTCTTTAATGAGCAAATAGCACCCGCAGCCAATTACCAAGCAACTATTACCCTGGAAAAAGCCCTCAAGTCAGACAAACCCATCTTACAGCAGTCAAATATCTTTTATCCTGAATACCAAGAGACAGAAGAGCCAGATGGTACTAGAAACAAGAGACTGGCACGTTTATTTTATGCTGACAAATTTGATGGTCAGAAGATGAAGGGCTTAACAATTATAGACCGGACTGGAGAAGGTTTAAATAAAATTGTCGTCTCCGAATCTGCCCAGTGGAACACTGCTGAAAACGTTTGGGACTTTTATAATGGTACCATTTATTTAGTCGCTCCTGACCGTTCCTATCGTAATATTTTACGGTTTGAACATCAACAGCTGCAATTACCCCGCACACCATTGAATCTAGTCGAGAGAAGCCGAGATTATGCTGAAATGAATCTTGCTGAATCTTTACAACAGTTAGAAATCGAACGGATCGCTGGCGACACTCAGAAAATTCGCAAACTTGAAGTACGTATTCACCAAAAAGTTTCTCTACCATTCGTATGTGTAGTTTTTGGTTTGGTAGGTGCTGCTATGGGAAGCAGACCCCAGCGCAGCGGAAAAGGTACAAGTTTTGGTGTGAGCGTAATCGTAATTTTTACTTATTATTTAATTTTCTTTATTAGCGGTGCCGTAGCACAAGCTGGTATTTTCTCACCCTTTATAGGAGCTTGGCTACCTAATTTCCTGTTTTTAGGAATAGGTTTATTTTTATTGATGCGCATAGCTGAACGTTAATAAATTGACAACTTACCCTATTCCCCTATTCCCTGTTCCCCAAAACAACCTCTTATCGTCAGAAACCCAAGTACCATGGAAACCATAGGGTACCCTTTGGGGAATTAGTACCCGCGCTCTAGGTCCCGCAGTGACATCTTGGGCGTTGACTATCACTAGTTCCGAAGTTTGTGAAGTCTCATCGTAAACAAAAGTAATTAACCAGCCATCATCTTCCTTTGTAGCATTAACACTCGGCGCAAATACTGCTTCACCGCCATAACGTCCCGAACCAAATTCATGGGTTTCAGATCTCTGATTATTAAAATCGTATTTAATTATACCATTAAATAGCGGGAGAGGCCTTTGGTCCATTCTCCCAGCATAACCGTATTGGGTTCGTTGCCCTAAAAAGTTTTCGTTAATGCGGGGAAATTCCGCCGGGACATCATCTAGCATTTCTTCTTGCACTTTCCCGCTGCTCAGATCAAATCGCCAGCGATATAAACGCGGTATATCTGCTTCTCGGTCCGTTGGGGAATCATTAACCTTTAACACTGTGGTCGAGTTCATGCGACAGGCTATGAGTACTATTTCCTCTTCATCTTCGTAAGCGTTAAGCGTATGAAATATGTAACAGGGCGAACTTTCAAACCAGCGGATATTACTGTTATCCCCATAACGGGGGACAATACCAAAGCGACTGGGTCTATGGCTCTCGAACATCAAACCCGGTTCCCCCCTTTGCATTCTTTCCCCACTGAAAGTTAAGGGTAAATCCATAAAAATTGTATAGTTCTCGGTGATGGCAAAATCGTGCATCATTACCCCCATCGGTAGCTCAATTGGCACTGTCCGCACTATTTCCCCTGTATCGGAAACTATGCTATATTGCAAGTATGGTGGAGCGAAGGAGTAACCAAAAAACATCATTTCACCCGTCTTTGGGTCTACCTTGGGATGGGCTGTAAAGCCAGAAACCAGCTTACCATTATACGTGTATTCACCAATTGTCTGTAAATCTGGTAACTGGATGGCGTGAGGCGCACCCCCTTCGTTAAGTGCTAACATTTGCCCCGCGTGCCACACTAGGGCTGTGTTGGCAGTGTTTTTGTAGGCACCATGAGGATTATCCATCTGCGGTGGTTCTAATAACCCAGACCAGAGCGCTTTCCCCGCTTGGTGTTCTATTTCCCATCCTTTCGTGCGCACGTAGCGATTACAATATGTGGCCTCACCGTCCCTAATTCTCACACCGTGCAACATTCCATCGCCATCAAACCAGTGATACTGACCAATGGGTGACCACTGGGGATTGGGTCCATTACGGACAAACATCCCTGATAAATTGGCGGGTAACTCACCTATGACTTCTAAAGCCTGCGTGGTGATTTCTGTTTGCACCGGGGCAAAGTTATAATTGAGATACGGGTTCAGTGTCCTTGTCATGGTGTCTATGTCTCAACAAGTGATGAAGTGATCATATTAGCGATCGCTGTGATTGTTTCTCCCAATATCGGCAGATTTTTCTAGTATAATTGGGAAATAAAGCCTTTTTCCGGCTCATGAAGTACACACCAATTCCCAATTCCCAATTCCCTGTTCCCTCAAACTAAAAAAAATTGTACCTCACGAGCATGGTAAATGCTATAACTGTCGTTTTTGATATAATCTGACTCTGGCTCACAGGCGATCGCCCAAGACCAGAAAATTAACAAATTCACGCTAAGAGGATGTTTGTCAAATCATGATTACTGTATTAAATATTGTTTGACCCCACCCTCATCTTTCCCTTTATAAGGGAAAGGGGACTGGATTTGATTGTTTCGGTTCCCCATTCCCCATTCCCCATTCCCCATTCCCTGTTCCGGTGTTCCGGTGTTCCCTGTTCCCTAAAATAAAAATTACCTGTTGAAAACTTATCAAACATCCTCTAAGACTTAAATAGATTAAACTTATATAAAGGCAGTCCCTGAACATGCCAGGGTTTCAGCCGTCAAGCAAATATCTGAACATTTCTAGTAAACCCTTTACAAATCTCCCTATGGTATGCTAATATTAAACGAAGGAAGAAAAAATGATTTTAGTTGAAAGACATATCATTAAACAATCTCACCAACATTGGAAAGAGATTGATCAACTATCTTTCCTCTCAAAAAATTTATACAATCTAGCTAATTACATTTGTCGTCAGCACTTCTTTGCTACTGGTAAGAAATATAGTCTCACTGACCTTTATCATTTAGTTAAAGATTATGTAGACTACCGTGCTTTACCTACTAAAGTCAGTAAGCAAATTATCAAACGACTAGTATCTACTTGGACTGGGTATTTTGAGGCTCATAAAGAATGGAAGAAGAATCCTTCTAAGTTCTTAGGAGAACCTAGAATACCAAGCTACAAAGATAAGACTAAAGGACGCAATGCAGTTATTTATTATCATGAGTCAGTATATAAAGCTGGACTCAAGAAAGGTATCTGTCACCTATCAATGAGTGATATTAAGATTCCAACCAAGGTAGATAACGTCATAGAAGTACGATTAGTACCACGCCCTACCTGTTATGTAGTTGAAATTGTGTATGAAAAACAGGAACAAGAACAATGTACTAGCAATTATGTAGCGGGTATCGACCTTGGTTTAACTAACTTAGTAGCGTTAACTTCAAATCAACCAGGATTCAAAGCTTTGTTGGTTAATGGACGACCACTTAAATCAGTAAACCAGTTCTATAACAAAACCAAAGCTAAGTTACAAGCTCAATTAGGTGATAAACGCAAGACTAGTAAGCGGATTCAATTGATGACTGCTTATAGAAACAACTACGTTGACAATTATCTACACAATACAAGTAGAACGATTGTTAATCTACTTAAGGCTTGTGATATTGGTACGTTAGTTATTGGTAAGAATGATAACTGGAAACAGAATATCAATATAGGTAAAAAGAATAATCAGTCATTTACACATATTCCCCATGCAAGATTAATTGACCAACTAACTTATAAATGTCAATTAGCAGGAATCAAAGTTGTAGTAACTGAAGAATCTTATACCTCAAAATGCAGTGCTTTAGACCTAGAACCTATACAGAAACACTCCTCTTATCTTGGTAAGAGAGTAAAGCGTGGTCTATTCAAATCGGCTAAAGGAATCCTCCTAAATGCAGATTGCAATGGGTCAGCTAATATTGTAAGAAAAGTATTCCCAAATGCTTTTGCAAATGGGATAGCGAGTGTCGCCGTTACACCAATAAAGGTTATGCCTTTATAAAGTGTCATTTTGAACAGATGGAGATTTGTTCAGTTTAACACGAACGGTTCAATTATGTTTGTTGCTCATTGCATCTCTAATATATGACGGTGGAGCTAAAGGTGACTAGTACTGATTATAACCTCTTCTCTGTTTCAGGAGAAGTATCTATCCCCCAGGCTCCTCCTGAATTTAAATCAGGGTTTATTGGCATCATTGGTCGCCCCAATGTCGGTAAATCTACTTTGATGAACCAATTAGTAGGACAAAAAATCGCGATTACATCACCTGTAGCACAAACTACACGTAATCGGTTACGAGGGATTTTAACTACCCCAGCCGCACAGTTAATTTTTGTCGATACACCGGGAATTCATAAACCCCATCATCAATTGGGGGAAGTGCTGGTGAGAAATGCTAAAAATGCCATTGAGTCCGTGGATGTAGTCTTGCTTGTCGTAGATGGGTCAGTAGCTTGTGGTGCAGGCGATCGCTTTATTGCTGATTTACTGGTAAAAACCCAAACACCAGTAATTATAGGGGTAAATAAAATTGACCAACAACCACCAGATTCTCAGAGCATTGATGATACTTATCAAGCTTTAGCCGCAGGTCAACAATGGCCTGTAGTTAAATTTTCCGCCCAGACCAGCGCCGGACTACCAGAACTGCAACAGTTATTAATTGAAAATTTAGAGACCGGACCATTTTATTATCCCCCGGACTTGGTGACAGACCAGCCAGAACGTTTTATCATGGGGGAATTAATTCGGGAACAAATTTTACTGTTAACCCGGGAAGAAATTCCTCACTCAGTAGCGATCGCCATTGATTTAGTAGAAGAAACACCCAGTATTACCCGTGTACTAGCTACCATCCACGTTGAGAGAACTTCTCAAAAAGGTATCCTAATTGGCAAAAGCGGCTCAATGCTCAAAGCCATTGGTAGCGAGGCTCGCCAACAAATTCAAAAGCTGATTGATGGTAAAGTTTATCTAGAGTTATTCGTGAAAGTAGAGCCAAAATGGCGACAATCACGGATGAGTTTAGCAGAGTTAGGCTACAGAGTAGAAGAATAGATAACCTTGTAATGTGGGCATATTGCCCACTTGAGTATAAAAAGTCTGTATGCTAAATGCGACTAGAAGAACTAACCAAAGCCAGCGCAGTTAAAGGGATTTTACCTAACCAGGTAGTCACAGTCGTCGATGTCAAATGGTTTGGTAGCGATGTGGTTGAATTAACCTACAAAGACCCAAGCGGTCGCCTCGGTCAAGAATTGCTATATCGCCATAACGAGGATACATTAGAAATCGTTACTCAAGAGCGCCCCTGGAGTTTCAACGCCGAAGGTCGCCTATTGCGGCTAGTATCAGAAGCCCATCGTATTCGCCTAGCACATCTGTTTGACCCCCTCCTCGCCGTACACACATCATTAGTAGAACCCCTCCCCCACCAAATTACCGCCGTATACGGAGAAATGCTCACCAGGCAGCCGTTACGTTTTTTACTAGCTGATGACCCCGGAGCAGGTAAAACCATCATGGCGGGTTTACTCATGGCCGAACTGCATTTGCGCGGTGACCTGCGGCGTTGCTTAGTAGTATGTCCTGGTAGTCTAGCAGCCCAGTGGCAAGATGAATTATACCAGAAATTTCATCTCGACTTTGAAATTCTCACCAATGACCGCATCGAAGCATCTCGCAGCGGTAACGCCCTCGCAGAAATACCCCTAGTCATAGCACGGTTAGATAAATTAAGCCGTAGTCATGACCTCCAAGCCAAATTAACACAAACCGACTGGGATTTAATTATCTGTGACGAAGCCCATAAAATGTCGGCTTCTTTTTTTGGCGGAGATGTCAGAGAAACCAAACGCTACAAACTAGGTAAACTCCTGTCTAGTATTACCCGTCATTTTTTATTAATGACCGCTACACCCCACAACGGGAAAGAAGAAGACTATCAGTTATTTATGGCCCTCTTAGATGGAGACCGTTTTGAGGGGAAATTTCGCGATGGCGTTCATGTGTGCGACACCTCCGACCTCATGCGGCGGCTAGTTAAAGAAGATTTGTTAAAATTTGACGGTACTCCCTTGTTTCCAGAACGCAAAGCTCATACAGTTGATTACCAGCTCTCCAGCCAGGAAGCAGTTTTATACAAGCAAGTTACAGAATATGTGCGCGAAGAATTTAACCGCGCCGACGCCTTAGATAATCAAGGACGTAAAGGAACCGTAGGCTTTGCCTTGACTATTTTACAACGGCGTTTAGCATCCTCCCCAGAAGCAATTTATCAGTCACTGCGACGGCGACGGGAAAGACTACAAAAACGCCTGCGAGAGGAAGAAATATCCAAGCGCGGACTCGATGCCCTAGAGTTATCCAGTAGAATCATTGAAGATGTCAACGAATTTGAAGAAGATACCCCCAGCGATGAACGCGAAGCCATAGAACAAGAAGTTGTTGACCAAGCATCAGCAGCGCGGACTATCACGGAATTGAAAGTGGAAATTTCCCAATTACAAAAATTAGAGCAGTTGGCTTTAGCAGTGCGTCGCAGTGGTAGAGATAGAAAATGGGAAGAACTTTCTCAAATTCTACAAAATCAAGCCGAACTCTTTGACGCTCGTGGCTATCGCCGCAAACTGGTAATATTTACAGAACATCGCGATACCTTAAATTACTTACACAAGCAAATTAGTAACCTTTTAGGCAACCCCAACTCAGTCGCTACAATTCAAGGCCGTATGGGGCGCGAAGAACGCCGCAAATCCCAAGAAGCTTTTACCCAAGACCCAGATGTCCAAGTGCTTATTGCTACCGATGCCGCCGGAGAAGGTATTAACTTACAACGGGCGCACCTCATGGTAAATTATGACCTACCTTGGAACCCCAACCGTTTAGAACAACGTTTTGGGCGCATCCACCGCATCGGACAGACCGAAGTGTGTCATTTGTGGAACTTAGTCGCCAAAGAAACCAGAGAAGGTGATGTTTATTTAGCACTGCTCAAAAAGCTAGAAAATGAACAAAAAGCTCTGGGGGGTAAAGTATTTGATGTTTTAGGGACAGCTATTGATGGTGTCCAGCTGCGACAATTACTCATAGAAGCCATTCGCTACGGTGAATCCCCAGAAATTAAAGCCCGGTTAAATGAAGTTGTGACGGGATGTCTCGACCCTAAACGGTTGCAAAAACTCCTAGAAGAAAAAGCCTTGGCGCGCGATACAATGGACATCTCTAGAGTGCGGCAAATTCGCCAAGATATGGAACGAGCCGACGCCAGAAAATTACAACCCCACTTTGTAGCTTCCTTTTTCATAGCCGCTTTTCAGAAGTTAGGGGGGACTATTAGGGAACGAGAACCCCAACGCTACGAAATTACCCATGTCCCCGCCGTCATTTGTAACCGGGGACGAGTAGTGGGGACACGAGATGCAATTTTGACCCGCTATGAGCGCATTTGTTTTGATAAACAATTAATTAGCATCGCAGGTAAGCCCTTGGCGGCCTTAGTCTATCCCGGTCATCCCCTATTAGATGCAGTGATTGATTTGATCTTAGAACGCCATCGGGATGTTCTCAAGCAAGGTAGTATCTTATTAGATGTTAACGACCCCAGCGAACAAATTAAAGCTCTAGTTTATTTAGAACATTCAATCCAAGATGCTCGCACAGATCCTGCTGGTAATCGTCGGGTGGTGTCCCGCAGAATGCAGTATGTGGAAATTCTAGCATCTGGAGAAATTTATAATGCAGGCTATGCTCCTTATTTAAATTATCAGCCAGTCAGTCACCCTGACCAAGCATTGATAGAACCAATCTTACAACAGTCATGGTTACTTAATCATATTCAAGCACAAGCAACAGCCTATGCGATCGCTCACATCGTCCCTCAACACCTCCAAGAAGTCAAAAAACACAAAGAAGAACTCATAAACAAAACCATGGCCGCAGTCAAAGAGCGACTAATTAAAGAAATTAATTATTGGGACCATCGCGCCGCAGATTTACAACAGCAAGAAATCGCCGGGAAAATCAACGCCAAAATTAACTCAGCCAAAGCCAGAAGCAGAGCCGATGAACTCCAAGCGCGGTTACAAAAGCGCATGGAAGACTTGCAACAAGAGCGCCGCCTTTCTCCCCTACCACCAGTAGTAATTGGTGGGTCCTTAATTGTCTCCCTGGGATTACTCCAACGGCTACAAGGTCAGCAAAAACCCAATCCCCACACCTCCGCCCAAGAAAAAAAGCGAGTAGAAACACTAGCAATGCAAGTAGTAATTAATACAGAACGCCAATTAGGCTATGAACCAAAAGATGTCAGCGCCGACAATTGTGGCTATGATATAGAATCGCGCATCCCCGGTACAGGAAAGCTGCGGTTGATTGAAGTTAAAGGGCGCATAATGGGAGCAGACACAGTTACAGTCACTAAAAATGAAATTCTCACCGCCCTGAATAAGCCCGAAGGTTTTATTTTAGCACTAGTGCAAGTACCATTATCCCCAGAAATTACCACCCCCAGCCATCATGACTGCATCCTACGCTATATACAGCAACCCTTTGAAAAGGAGCCAGATTTTGACGTTACCAGCGTTAACTACAATTGGCAGAAATTGTGGGAACGGGGAAATTTACCCAAAACCTGACAACCTCCCCAGAGAACTTATTGATTTCGGTGGTTGAGCGAAGTCGAAACCACGCACCCCCCAACACCCCCTTATATTCCTTCAACCTCCCCCAGAGAACTTATTGATTTCGGTTTCGATCCTACTCAAATAAATAAAATACACACCTTAACATCATAAATCTTGTGGGGTGGACATCCTGCC
This sequence comes from Anabaenopsis tanganyikae CS-531, assembly GCF_029891675.1. Classification (NCBI taxonomy): domain Bacteria; kingdom Bacillati; phylum Cyanobacteriota; class Cyanophyceae; order Nostocales; family Nodulariaceae; genus Anabaenopsis; species Anabaenopsis tanganyikae. The sequence goes on along the minus strand of NZ_JANQDF010000182.1, from coordinate 179 downwards.
CGCCCCTCAATACCTCACTCAGATAAAATGTGCCGTAATTCCCTGTTCCCTATTACTGCGATTGACTTTCTAACCACTGCTGCAAATCAGCAACACAGGAAAAATCTAACAGCGCCTCACCCAGTAAATCTAACCCGTCAAAATCCAACGTATAAATTGCTTCTACTAAGGATGCTTCC
>NZ_JANQDF010000181.1:0-7187 GCF_029891675.1 Anabaenopsis tanganyikae CS-531 | reverse complement strand
TATTAGGTAAGGTAACCTTCAAAGAAGCCTTACCACAAAGCTTTGGCGACTGTCGTTTAGTATTTGCCTACCGTGATTACTATTTGACAGTTCCAGAGGATGTGCTGCAACAGAAGTCTGATAACCAAGGACGTGTTGTAGCACTTGACCCCGGTATCAGAACATTTATCACCTTCTTTTCTGAATGTAGTTTTGGTGAAATTGGCACATCTGCTAATTTACTTCAGAAGCTGTGTTTTCGTTTAGATAAGTTAATTTCTAAATTCACTCAAGCCAAGTGCAAACAAAGAAGAAGGATGAAACTTGCTGCTAGTAGACTGCGAGGTAAAATCAAAAACCTTGTAGACGAATTGCACAAGAAAACTGCTCGATTTTTGGTTGATAACTTTGACATGATTTTACTGCCCACCTTTGAAACATCCCAAATGTCTCAGAAGGCAAAGCGACGAATTAGGTCAAAGTCAGTGCGCCAAATGTTAACACTCTCTCACTACCGATTTAAGCAGTTCCTTAAGCACAAAGCTTTTGAGACTAATAAAGTAGTGATGGATGTCAACGAAGCGTACACATCAAAAACAGTCAGCTGGACTGGTGAAATCATCCCCAACCTTGGTGGTGCTAAATTCGTTAAGTCTCCATCTGACGGGCGGGTAATGAGCCGGGACATAAATGGTGCGCGGGGGATTTTCCTACGTGCATTGGTTGATACGCCCTCTCTTAAAGAGTGTATTTGTTAGTGAAATGTAGCAAAAAAGTATCGGAAAGTTAAGATAATTCCGAGGAATTACCCAGAAAAATCCATGATTAAGCAACCAGTTCATGTAGCGATCGCAATTCTTTATCAACAAGATAAATTCCTCATGCAACTGCGAGATAATATCCCTGGTATTCTCTACCCTGGTTACTGGGGGCTATTCGGTGGTCATCTGGAAGATGGCGAAACGCCAGATGCAGCACTCCAGCGAGAAGTAATGGAAGAAATCGGCTACAGTCTGCCAAAATTTTTTGCATTCCGCTGTTATGTAGATGATACTGTGGTTCGTCATGTGTTTCATGCACCACTCTTAGTCGAATTGAATCAACTAGTTTTAAACGAAGGCTGGGACATGAGATTATTAACACCTGAAGATATTCGCCAAGGTCAGTGTTATTCGCCAATAGCCGATGAAGTAAGAGTTTTAGGGGGTATACATCAGCGCATCATGTTAGATTTTATCGGTGATTAAGAAATGCCCATCTTGCCCCATAAGTCCCAGTCCCCTGGTACCACATAGTCAAGTGTTGAAATTCCGGTAAAAAACCGTACTTAAGCCGAAACTACTTTTCTATCTGAATTCCCTAGACTAAGATAATGATAGAGGCAAAAATATAAGCTACTGAGTCTCAACACTCAGTTTAATACAAGCAAAATGGGATTCTTTGACTCTGATATAGTTCAGCAGGAAGCAAAACAGCTGTTTGAGGATTATCAAGCACTAATCAAACTTGGCAGCAACTACGGCAAGTTTGATCGTGAGGGCAAAAAGCTATTCATCGAGCAAATGGAAGCTATGATGGATCGCTATCGCGTCTTTATGAAGCGATTCGAGCTGTCAGAGGATTTTATGGCGCAGATGACTGTGCAGCAACTCAAAACTCAGCTAGGTCAATTTGGCGTAACTCCCCAGCAGATGTTTGAGCAAATGCATCTGACCCTAGAGCGTATGAAAACCGAACTAGAAAAACAGCAGTAGTGAATTTAAATTTCTTGGTGCAATTTTAGTTTTTTTCAAAAAACTAAAATTGCACTAATTATTTATGGTTTAGGTTGCTCAAACTGGGAAGGTGGCTTAAAGTTCTGTGAAGGTACACCTTTGAGGGCTTGTTCCATAAAATCTTTCCAGATAGGAGCCACCATACCGCCACCGGTTGCACCTCTAGATAATGGTCTGTTATCGTCTCTACCCACCCAGACAGCAGTTGTTAACTGTGGTACAGTCCCGACATACCAAATATCCCTTTCAGATGAAGTTGTTCCTGTCTTACCAGCACTAGGACGACCTATATCCGCAGCTCTACCAGTGCCGTTAGTTACTACTGAACGCATAACATCAATGGTGGCTGCTGATGCCCATGGGTCGAGAACTAACCGTGGTTTGGGTGTATTATCTAACAAGATATTGCCACTACTATCGGTGACACGGGCCATAATCGTCGGTGGCGACTTCCAGCCATAATTGGCAAAGGTAGCGTAAGCACTCGCTAGTTCCAGAGGTGTTATGCCTATAGCTCCTAGGGGTAAAGAAGTCACAGGTTTCATGGGACTATTGATGCCCAAGGTACGGGAGACTTCTACAACTTTATTCATGCCTATAGACATACCCACCCTGATCACGGGAATATTACGAGACTGGGCTAGGGCGGAACGTATTGTCATTCCACCTTGAAAGCCACCATCATAGTTTCTGGGACTGTACCAACCGCTACCATCTCGATAACTAACTGGTGTATCTTGCACTATGGTATCTGGTGTATACTTACCAGTGGCAAAAGCGGCATAGAATACTAGTGGTTTAAAAGCAGAACCTGGTTGACGCTGGGCTTGGGTTGCACGGTTAAATTCACTAGTTCGGGAATTTACACCCCCTACTAGAGCCTTAACAAACTGCGTCCGGGGGTCAATAGCTACCAGAGCAATTTGATTACCCCTTAACCCCTGACTGTTCAATTTTTGATGCCAGTTGCTGACAGTTTGTTCTGCCATAATTTGGAAATCAGCATCAACAGTGGTTTGCACACGCATTCCACCTTTTATCAGTGCGTCACGCCCAAATTTTTGAACTAACTCCCGAGACACAGTATTAGTAATATAAGGTAAAGCGCTACCTTGGAAAGAGCGAATTCTGCCAAACTTAAGTTCTTGGTTGAGAGCCTGATCATATTCATCCTGGCTAATCCAGTTCAAATCGAGCATCCGCCCCAAAACTTCTCTTTGTTTGCGTTTTGCCAGTTCCATATTCGCAAAGGGGCTAAATTCTTCTGGTGCTTGAATTAATCCCGCCATCATGGCTGACTCAGCCAAGTTTAAAATTTCTGCTGACTTGTTAAAGTAACTGCGTGCTGCTGTTTGTACACCATAGTTATTATGACCCCAATAAACCTGATTGAGGTACATTTCTAGAATTTCTTCTTTCTTGAGGATTTGCTCTAACCTAATTGCTAGTACTGCTTCAGCTAACTTCCGGGTAAAAGCACGCCTGTGAGATAAAAACAAATTTTTTACCAGCTGCATGGTGATAGTAGAGCCTCCTTCGCGCACACCACCTGCTAGCAAGTTCGTTACCAAAGCACGTCCCACACCACTGGGATTGATACCGTGGTGATCGTAAAAATGACTATCTTCACTGGCTAGCACTGCCCGTTTAAGGTGCGGGGAAATTCTATTTAGGGGAATCACCTCCCGGTTAGCTTCTCCGTGAAGACTAGCTAGTAGTTTACCATTAATGTCATAGATATAACTTGTTTCCGAGGGAAAAAAGTTACGCATCTGTCTGACATCTGGTAAGTTACGGAAACTAACAGCCAGACCAACTAGCCCCCCGGCTACAATGGAGCTGGCGAGCATGGTGATTGACAGTAGAGTACCGCCAGTTATTTGGCCTACTCCTTTGAAAAACTCAAAACCTGATGAAGCGTGACCTTGCGGTTGCTTATTTGTCAAAGTCCTAGAAGACGACACGGCTTTCTTACTTCCTCACTTGTAAATATAACTGTAATTTATTCAATGAAGCTAGGCGGTTAATTTTTTGCCATTATATTAATTCGGTAGATTAAACTGCGGACATATTGCCTATGAGTATCACCAACCAGCCTTCCTATAGAGTACAAAACATAGTTAATGGTGAATCTGTGAGTATGAAAGAAAATTTTTTTTGGCTGCATCGTGGCGTGGTGGAAGTTTTCCCCCAACCAACTGATGCTGATAGTGAAACTGAAAGTTTAGAGAAACGCCTGTTAACTACGAACCGACCTTTAAGGATCAAACTGGGAATTGACCCCACAGGATCTGATATTCATCTTGGTCATAGCATACCAGTACGGAAACTGCGATCGTTTCAAGATGCTGGTCATACTGCTGTTTTGATTATTGGTGATTTTACCGCTCGTATTGGCGATCCTACAGGTAAGTCTGAGGTGCGCCGTCAGCTTACAGAAGCAGATGTGGCACGCAATGCTCAAACTTATCTTGACCAGGTGCGTCCTATCTTAGATTTTGACACCCCTGGTAGATTGGAGGTGCGTTATAACTCGGAATGGCTATCCCGGCTTAATTTAGGGGAGATTCTCGAGTTACTCTCTACTATGACTGTGGGACAGATGTTAGCCAAAGAGGGATTCGCGGAACGCTATAAAAAAGAGAATCCAATTTTCCTTCATGAGTTCCTCTATCCATTGATGCAAGGCTATGATTCAGTGGCTGTGGAAGCAGATGTAGAGTTAGGGGGAACTGACCAAAAGTTTAATATCGCTGTGGGGCGAGACTTGCAACGGCATTTTGGACAAAAGCCACAGTTTGGGTTACTGCTGCCGATTTTAATCGGTACGGATGGGGTGCAAAAAATGTCTAAGTCTCTCGGTAATTATGTCGGGTTATCAGAACACCCAGCCCAAAAATATCAGAAGTTACAAGGTGTTCCTGATAATTTACTATCTCAGTATTTTGAACTGTTGACTGATTTACCTTTGGATCAACTGCCAGAAAATCCCCGCGATCGCCAAATGCTTTTAGCATGGGAAGTTGTGCGACAATACAACGGTGAAGCTGCTGCTATTCAGGCTAAGGATGCGGCCAAAACCGGCGGTAAGGAAGGTGCAGTTCCAGAGTTCTCCCTGGCGGGAGTCTCGGAGTTTCCTGTGAAGTTGGCTTACCTTCTGAATGTGACGGGTTTATGTAAAAGTACTGGGGAAGGTAAACGCAAAATTCAGGAGGGTGGTGTACGTCTAGATGGCGATCGCATTACTGATGTTGATACCATTTTTCAGGGGGAGAGTGAATTAGAGGGGCGGGTTCTACAAGTTGGCAAAAATAAGTTTGTCCGTTTAGTGCTTTAATGGCAGTTGGGAACAGATGTAGAGGCCTGAGCGGCTTCCCCTAGGGTACACAGATGAACACACATAAAAAGATTATTGTGCCTTTGGATGTGCCGGATTTACAAAGTGCGATCGCTCTTGTAGACCGGTTACCCCTGGTAGATTTCTGGAAGGTGGGTTTAGAATTATTTACTAGTTCTGGGCCAGCAATTCTGGAAGTTTTAAAGTCTCGCCAAAAGCGGATTTTTTTAGATTTGAAGTTTCACGACATCCCCAATACTGTGGCGGGGGCTTGTTGTGCTGCTGCTGGTTATGGGGTTGATTTACTCACAATTCACGCTACTGCTGGTCAAGATGCTTTAAAAGCTGCTTGGTCAGCTGTACAGGAGGGGGCGTTACAGGCGGGTGTGAAACCACCTCAGTTAATTGCTATCACCCTACTTACAAGTATTTCTTCTCGGCAGCTGGCAATTGATTTGAAGGTTCCCCTAGAATTACCAGAGTATGCTTTAGCAATGGCACTCATGGCTCAGGAGTGTGGGTTAAGTGGTGCTGTTTGTTCACCCCAAGAGGTAGCACAGTTAAGGCAAATTTGTGGCGATGACTTTTTGCTGGTTTGTCCAGGTATCCGCCCCAGTTGGGCACGAAAGGCAGATCAAAAGCGATCGCTGACCCCCGCCGAAGCTATACTCGCTGGCGCAGACTACCTAGTAATTGGCCGTCCTATTACTGGGTCTGATGATCCTCAGTTAGCCTGGAATCAGATCGTTGAGGAATTAACCACGTTGGCATGAAGGCAAAAGTCAGGAGAAGCAATTATCGCTGGTGGTTTATAGTTGTCTGGGGAGTCTTGACAGCAAATACTATGAATAATCCCGTATTTGCCCATATACCTATGTCACTAAACCAGAAAGAAACTCTTTGTTCTCAGACAAGTTTAGAAAAATTAACTACTCAGCTATTGCGTGATTTACCTGGCTATGCTAACCGTGCATCTCAGCGCGCCCGTCGTCGTAGTAGAAGCAGTGACATTTATAGCTATATGCTGGTGGCGGGAAAACCTGAATTTGCACCTCTACCCCTCAACATAGATGAGCGGCAAAATACAACGGTGGTTGAACAGGTTTTTTTTACTACTTTAGAAAGGCAGTATATCAGCGGCAAGGCTGTAGAATCGCAGCAATTTCACCGGCTGTTATTGACAAAATCTCTCACTGGTTGGCGTTTGGTAATGATGTTTACCCAAGAAGGTAATTATCCCCAACAGCAGGTAGTATCTCCCCCCAGGGATAGTAGTAATGGTGTGGTTGCACAAGCTGTAAAAACTTGGTTGCGAGACTGTCGGGCCCAGTAGTCAAAATTTTTCAGGTAAACAGTCATGATAGCTATTCCTCAACCCAGCGGAAAAATGTCAGTTCAAGAATATCTGGAATGGGAACCCCAGCAAGATATTCGTTATGAATATGTCAAAGGCGAAATTTTCGCCATGACGGGGGGAACAATTCCCCACAATGATATTACCCTCAACCTTTATAGTGCCTTACGTCCTCATCTGGGTGCTAAAGGTTGTCGAATCAATGTCTCAGATGTCAAAGTCCAAGTTTCTCCAGAAAGTCCTTATTATTATCCCGATCTGATTGTCAGCTGTCATCCTCAAGACATTAAAGCCCAGAAATTTATTCAACATCCTAGGATAATTGTGGAAGTTCTTTCCCCAGGAACTAGCGCCAGAGATAGAGGTGAAAAATTATCAAATTATCTGCAAATGCCGAGTTTACAAGAGTATCTTTTAATTGACTCAGAAAAAATTGCCGTTGAGCGTTACTCAAGGGGGGAAGGTAGAATGTGGCTTTATTATCCCTATATCCCAGGAGACATGATTACTCTAGCAAGTATTGATTTTGAGTTTCCTATTGAGCTCCTCTATGAAAATCTAGTATTTGGGAGTCAGGAATAAAATAACTGTAGTCAGAATCCTGGCTCTACCGTACTTGTTATGCTAATTTAACAACTGGTTCGAGGGAACAGGGAACAGGGAACAGGGAACAGAGATTAAGAAGGAATATTCAGGCATTTTCTTCAATAACCAACATTATTTCCCTTATACGGTAAGCTTT
>NZ_JANQDF010000180.1:0-11264 GCF_029891675.1 Anabaenopsis tanganyikae CS-531 | reverse complement strand
GATACCACAGGTATCAGCACTGCTAACTGGGCGGTGACAGGTACGGGAACCAACCCCGCTAACGCCACCGACTTCGGGGGAACCCTCCCCACGGGTACGGTTGAGTTTGCAGATGGGGAAACCTCCCAAGTAATTACAGTCAATGTGCAAGGTGATGGGGTAGGAGAACCCAATGAAACTTTTACCGTCACTTTGTCTGGTGCTACCGACGCCACTATTATCACGGATAATACTGCTACCGGGACGATTAGGAATGATGATTTAATAAATCCATCTCATGACAACTTTGTCAATGCCATCATCATTAATGGCAGAAATATCATCACTGGTAGTAACATCGGCTTTACCGGGGAAATAGGGGAACCAGCCCAGCGGGGTGTAATTAACTCCGCTTGGTGGAGTTGGACTGCCCCAGCTACCGCCGCAGAAGTTAGTATAGATACCATTGGCAGTGATTTTGATACGGTGTTATCTGTATTCACCGGTGATACTGTGGATGGTTTGACATTAGTAGCACAGAATAATGACTTGGGGGACTATAATGACTTGGGGGACTTTAGTACAGAAAGCCGTGTGAGTTTTAACATCACTCCCGGAACTACCTATTACCTAGCGGTGGATGGCTATGGTAGTGAAACAGGCAATATCACCCTCAATGTTTTTCCCTTCAGCAATTACGAGACCTCTGGTGAGGCTTATGGTGTAGAAGTAGTGGGGAACTACGCCTATGTCGCTGATAGTGAAGCAGGATTGCAAATCATCGATATCAGTGACCCCGCTAACCCCACCCGCACGGGGGGTTACGATACCTCTGGTGAGGCTTATGGTGTACAAGTAGTGGGAAACTACGCCTATGTCGCTGATGGGCGGTCAGGATTGCAAATAATAGATATCAGCGACCCTGCTAACCCCATCTTCAAAGGCGGTGACGATACCACTGGCTATGCTTATGGTGTACAAGTAGTGGGGAACTACGCCTATGTCGCTGATAGTGAAGCAGGATTGCAAATCATAGATATCAGCAACCCCGCTAACCCCACCCGCACCGGTGGTTACGATACCACTGGCGTTTCTCTGGGTATACAAGTAGTGGGGAACTACGCCTATGTCACTGATGTTGGTGCATTGCAAATCATAGATATCAGCGACCCCGCTAACCCCATCTTCCAAGGCGGTTACAAGACCCCTGGCGATGCTTATGATGTACAAGTAGTGGGGAACTACGCCTATGTCGCTGATTATGATGCAGGATTGCAAATCATTGATGTGAGTCAGTTTACTCAAGCCCCAACTGAGCAACCATCTATAATAATCGCCCCCACCACCGCCATACAATCAGAAGGTAACACAGGTACTACCCCCTTTACCTTCACAGTTACCCGCACTGGGAACACCACAGATGAAAGTAGTGCTAACTGGGAAGTTACAGGTACAGGTGACAACCCTGCTAACGCTGATGACTTCGGGGGAACCCTCCCCACGGGTAAGGTTGAGTTTGCACAAGGGGAAACATCCCAAGTAATTACAGTCAATGTGCAAGGTGATAGGGTAGTTGAACCAGAGGAAACCTTTACCGTTACCCTATCTAACCCCAGTAATGCTACTATTACCACCGCCACAGCTACCGGGACAATTGAAAATGATGATACACCACCAGTGCAGGGCGATCGCCAACAAATTACATCATTAGATAATTTAATGACTCTCCCTGGTGGTAATGTATCTATTCCCCTGTTCTATAATACCTCTACTGGTGAGAATGCCCTTGCGGGTATTAGTCTGCGGTTGCACTACAATTCTAATGAATTGAGCTTCCAAACTGCAGAAAACCTATTTACTAACGATCTATTCGTTCCACTGGCAGATTTACCTGATAGTGGGGACTTTGACAATGACCCCGAAAGCGATCGCTATATCCAATTTGGGTATACTAGCTTTGCTGCTAATTGGCCTGGTCAAACCCTACCATTAAAGTTAGGAGATTTTAACTTTACCACCACTGGTAACTTTACTGGAACTCAACTTAATCTTAGTTCCGATAATTTAGCCCCTGGTTATAGCCTAGAAGCAGACCCGATTTTAGTCAGTAAGCAGGAGTGGAATTTTGATATTGACGGGAATGGAGAAATTAAAGCTCTTTCCGATGGGATTATGATAGTACGCCATCTGTTTGGTGCTTTCCCTGGTGATAAATTAACTAAAGGTGCGATCGCTCCTAATGCTACTCGCAACCTAGCAGAAATTCAAGCCTACTTACAACACGGGGTAGATAACAAATACCTAGATATTGACGGGAATGGAGAAATTAAAGCTCTTTCCGATGGGATTATGATAGTACGCCATCTGTTTGGTTCTACTGCTTTCCCTGGTGACAAATTAATTGAAGGTGCGATCGCTCCTGATGCTACCAGGGATTTAACCCAGATACAAGCACATTTAACTCAGTTCAGCACTGTAATATAGATGACGGTTGACGGTTGACGGTCAACAGTCAACAAATCCAAACCTACCCCCGAATGACTGTGATATTTCTGTTCTGGGGACTCTGGGTGATTTCGGTGGTAGTGCGATCGATTTTATTAGTTACTCATATCCCCGACTTCTGACTATGATCTTGTCAGGTAGTGATAAATTTTCGGAGAAGTGGGGGATATTGCCCATCTGGTGATGAAAATTACATATTAACATTTATTAAACAAGCTTTCAAAATACAGACAACCTCTTGAGTACCTTAATATAGATGACGGGTGATAAGCTAGTGCGATCGCCCGTGAAACCGCAGCGGTAATTAAACAAAATATTGGTTTAGTAATATTCCCCAATTTAGCGGCTTTAGGACTAACTATTACCCTAGGGTTGCATCCCTTAGCAGCGACCCTGATTCATAATGGTTCGGCAATTTTAGCTGGATTAAATGGGTTGCGTCTCCTCATCCACCAAGACCCACCAGGGGTAAGTAATGCTTGGGACTATAGGTATTTTGATTGGCAGATTATACTTTAATTCAGAGGATTATTCAGCACAAAAAGGCTGACTTTTGCTTTCAGTTTTTCTTGAGCCTTAATCTTCATTCCTTCTGCTTTGGCTTCCGCCATTTCTATTTCCTTCTTAATGTTTTCTTTGTTGGCATGAGATATACTAGCATCAATCACAAAACCTATTATGAATACTAATAGACCTAGAATAAAAGCGAAACCAGCAATATCGGCAGCCGATGCAGAAAAGGCAAAAAATACACTAAATATCAACAAGAGGCAACCACAACCAGATAGAACGAAATATTTACTTTCCGCCTCTTGTTTGGCTTTGGTCAGAAATGCCTCTGCTTTTTTTTCAGTTTCGGATACTTCCTCTATATAAGTACCAATTGTAGAGATAAATTTATTCAGAAATGAACGGTGTTTTTCCTTAGATAAATCTAGTGTTATGCTAGCTAACTTTTTAATAACCTCTAGAATTTTATAGATATCTTCAGCTTTCCAAGATGTACCACAATCCATACAAACATTAGCATTTTTAGCCTCCCCTGTCACTGCACCTATTGCACCACCTACAATCCCAAATAAAACCCAACCAGTAACGGCTCGCCCCCAATTTACTTGAGTTTCCTTTTTGAGTTGAATGTGAGTAGAACCACAATTAGGACAATTAGCCATATTTTTCTGAATATTCCAACAAAGGTATAATAATAGACAGTATTTTTTGTGGCAACTAAGGAGTATAAAAGAATTTCGTCATCTACCCTAAGACAGAGAAATAGATAAATACCTACCTTACCTTTGGGGGAGAAACTCAACTGGTTGATTTGTACACCGAATACCTGCCGTGATACGTTTTGTTTCAAACTCATTTGGCATCATGGGAAATTGTTAAAGGTTGATTCATCAGAGCTGCTAAGGTATTCTCGATCAGGGATACATGAGGAAATCAGTGAAAGTTTTAGTTGTTGGTAATGGAGGGCGGGAACACGCCCTGGCTTGGAAACTGTTACAATCTGGGCTTGAGCAAGTTGTTTGTGTACCAGGAAACGGGGGAACTGCTACTCTAGAACGTTGTCAGAACCTACCTTTGGCTGTAGATGATTTTGAGGGGATGAGCCGATACGCTCTAGAAAATGGCATTTCTTTGGTGGTAGTGGGGCCAGAAGTACCTCTAGCAATGGGAATTACAGATTACCTGCAAAGTCAAGGACTGATGGTATTTGGTCCAGGGAGAGCTGGGGCGCAAATAGAGGCTAGTAAAGCTTGGGCTAAAGCCTTAATGCAAGAGGCGGGGATTCCCACAGCCAAGGCTGCGGTATTTACTGAAGCCACGGCTGCTAAATTCTATGTAAAATCCCAGGGAATACCTATAGTTATTAAAGCCGATGGTTTAGCGGCCGGTAAAGGGGTAATAGTCGCCACAACTCAAGAACAGGCGGAAGGTGCGATTGAGGCAATTTTTGCGGGACAGTTTGGCAGTGCTGGTAATTTTGTGGTAGTGGAAGAATGTTTGATTGGGGAAGAGGTATCAGTTTTAGCCCTGACTGATGGGTTAACTATTCGCCCTTTGCTCCCCGCTCAAGACCATAAGCGGATTGGAGACGGGGATACAGGGGAAAATACCGGCGGGATGGGAGCTTACGCCCCCGCACCTATTGCTACACCCCAGTTAATGGCGCGGATTCAAGCTGAAGTGTTGGAAAGGGCGATCGCTGGTTTAAAATCTAGAGGTATTGACTATCGGGGGGTGCTGTATGCGGGCTTGATGATTGCCCCCGATGGCGAGTTCAAAGTGTTAGAATTTAACTGTCGCTTTGGTGACCCGGAAACTCAGGTGATTTTGCCACTGTTAGAAACACCCCTAGAGGAATTGATTTTGGCCTGTGTAGAGCAGCGTTTAGGGGAAATGCCGCCTATAGCTTGGAAACCAGGGGCGGCGGCTACTGTGGTCGCTGCTTCAGGGGGTTATCCTGGTAAATACGACACGGGTAAAGTGATTACGGGAATCAAAGAGGCTGAATCCGCGGGAGTGACGGTATTTCATGCAGGTACAAAATTAAACCAGCAAGAAGAAATAGTTACAGATGGGGGACGGGTGTTAAATGTAACGGGCATCGGTGAAAATTTTCAGCAGGCGATCGCTCAAGCATACACTGGAATCAAATCAATCCAATTTCAGGGGGTATATTACCGCCAAGATATCGGTCATCGAGTGCTCAAGTAGAATTTAGCTTTGGCGCTGCGCTTTGATTCCCAGCACAGGTCATGGCTAATCCTGATATTTCAATTAATATATTGATAACATCAACTATTAATTTTTCACTTGTTAGGGGTCAATCCAGTAATGAAACTAAGATTAATGCGAATGTCAACGGTTCGTTACAAATCGTAATGAAAATCTTCCCTATACTTTGACACACAAAAGGGATAGGGAGTGCAGCCGTGGTACTATTAAAGGTTATGCCTTTATAAAGACAAAACTATTAAGCATTTTTACACTAAGAGATTTTAGTAGGTTTTGTCCAACGGTTAAATAAGGAAAACTACTAACAAGTTGATTTAGAATGCTGGCTCCTTTAAAAACACTCCGGGAAGCAATTGCTAACTGGTGGTCAGAGTTCACCCTCCAGACCAAACTCTTGGCTGTGGCCACCTTGGTGGTGTCCTTGGTCATGAGTGGCCTCACATTCTGGGCTGTGAATACAATTCAGCAAGATGCGCGCATGAATGACACCCGCTTTGGTCGTGACCTAGGACTACTGCTTGCTGCTAACGTTGCTCCCCTGATCGCTGACCACAAATTCACTGAAGCCCAGCAATTTTCCCAACGCTTCTACAGCAGCACCTCTAGTGTGCGTTATATGCTCTACGCTGATGAAACTGGGAAAATATTTTTTGGCATTCCTTTTTTGGAAGAGGTAGAAAACTCCCTCACCATTGAACGACGGATACAACTACCAGAAGATTACACCAATGAGCGGAAAGAGCCCATGGTGCGGCAACATATAACCCCGGATGGAGTAGTCACGGATGTATTTATTCCCCTAATTGTTGATCAAAAACACCAGGGGGTTTTAGCCATAGGTATCAACCCCAACCAAACGGCAGTTATTTCTACTAATTTCACCCGTGATGTGACTATTGCGGTTTTTATCACGATTTGGGTGATGGTGATTTTGGCTGGAGTTATTAATGCTTTGACTATTACCAAGCCTATTAAAGAACTGTTAGTAGGGGTGAAACAAATTGCGGCTGGTAATTTCAAGCAGCGCATTGATTTACCTTTAGGGGGGGAACTCGGAGAGGTAATTCTCAGCTTTAATGAAATGGCTGAACGTCTAGAACGCTATGAGGAGCAAAATATTGAGGAATTAACAGCAGAAAAAGCCAAGCTGGAAACCCTGGTTTCTACCATTGCTGATGGTGCTGTTTTGATTGATAACAGTATGCAGGTGATTTTAGTTAACCCCACGGCCCGACGGATTTTTGGCTGGGAGGGGATAGGAGTTGAAGGGGGTAATGTTTTACATCATTTACCCTCAGCAGTGCAGATGGAAATTACCCGTCCTTTGTATGAAATGGCTGCGGGTGAATGTGACAGCGCCGAGTTCCGTATTCATTTGAATCAAGCCACTAAGCGTACTATCCGCATTCTTTTGACTACTGTACTCAATCTCCAACGGGAGAGCATCAAAGGTATTGCGATCACTGTGCAGGATATTACTCGTGAGGTAGAACTGAATGAGGCAAAAAGCCAATTTATTAGTAATGTTTCTCACGAGTTACGCACGCCTCTATTTAATATCAAATCTTTTATCGAAACTTTGCATGAGTATGGCGAAGAGTTGAGTGTGGAACAAAGACAGGATTTTCTACAAACTGTTAATAATGAAACTGATAGACTTACCCGTTTAGTTAACGATGTTTTGGATTTGTCTAAACTCGAATCTGGACGCAGTTACAATTTTGATGGTGTGGATTTAGCACAAGCTATTGAACAAACCCTGCGTACTTATGAACTCAATGCGAGGGACAAAGCTATTGAATTAATTCAGGAAATAGAGCCTTATTTACCCTTGGTTGTGGGCAACTATGATTTACTGTTACAAGTATTAGCTAATTTAGTAGGTAATTCTTTGAAATTCTCTCAGCCGGGTGGTCAGGTAGTCATTCGCGCCTACCAACTGGACACAAACCCTGACTCACACATTCGGGGTTCTCATGTCCGGGTGGAAGTCTCGGATACTGGTATCGGTATTGCCCCTGAAGACCAACAGGCGATTTTTGACCGTTTCTTCCGTGTGGAAAATCGTGTTCACACTTTAGAAGGTACTGGTTTGGGTTTATCTATTGTTAGGAATATCATAGAACGGCATCATAGTCAAATGCATCTGGTGAGTGAGGTGGGTGTGGGTACTACTTTTTGGTTCGACTTGACTGTATTTGAAGAAGTACCTCAAGATTTGACAGCTTCTAACTGAGTAATAAATGGGGCGATCGCTTCTACAAATTCCCCTGTTGATTCATAGGGTAAAACGTTGCGTCCCGGTATTTTAATACCCGTAGCTTGGGGTAAACAGGCCAGATAATCAGCCAAGCGTTCATCTGGTGTTTCTTGTTTCCCTTCTTTGCTAATACTGGATGCAGTTTCTCCTACAACGATCAGTGTGGGCTGATTGATACAAGCTAAATAACTACTATAATTCTGTCGCCAAAATCCAGCCAAAAATGAAAATACTGCATGGCGACTTTCTAGATTTTTTGCCCCTGCGAATAACATATTTAACCATTCTTTATCTACAGCATTCTCGGAGCCAAAAAGTTGTCTAATTGAGAAAGAACGCAAAAATTTTTCTGTCCGTGCGTAGCGATAAAAACCCTTACCAAAAGGGGAATCAAAAATATTCCAAGCTATTTTTTGCTGTAATGGTGATGCGTTTTTAGTAATTACTGGCCAAGATGGAGGCCCAGCTAAAATCATCCCCAGAATTAAAGATTGTTGCTGTACTAGTTCTATGGCTACGGGTAATAATGCGCCTTGTACTACAATTACTACAGGTTTTTTAACTACTGTTAATAAAAAGGTATGTAGTTGCTGCGCCCAATCTTGAGGAGTATAAGCCACATGGGGCATATCACTTTCACCACATCCGAGTAAGTCGGGATTGTAAATAGGATTTTTACGGCCTGTTTGATACCATTGGCGGCGAAACCTTTGCCAAAATTGCCGCGATAACCCCACACCAATCGGATGAATTAAAAGTAAAGGTATACCGTCACTGGCGGAATTAGCTGGTTCATGGATTTCATAGGCACAAGAATAATTGTTCCATGTATAAAACTGGGTAGGAGATATTCTAATATTCAATGAATTTACCATATTAATCGGGTTTTTTTCTTAAAAAATAATGTGTGTGTGAGTTAATTTATACCCTGCTTCTTTAATTTTTCGGTTGGATACTTTAGCATTATATGGACGGTTACTTGTAGTAGTATTATCCCATTTTACTTTGGGTAAATCGTGTTTTTTAAACAAGCGACTTAGTAACTCTCGACTAGTTAAATAGGCATCATCTACTAAATTATAAATACCTTCTAAGTAATGTTGGCGGGCAAATTCTATCGCCCCAACAATATCATCTAGGTGAACCAAATTGGTGACATCTTCACCATTACCGGTACGAGTTGTACCAGGAAGTGTACTAAATATTTTGATCAGTTCCCGATTCGGTCCATAAATACCTCCCAACCTGAAGATACAAACACGCAGTTGATCAGTAGATGCTGCTAGCAATACATCCTCAGTGGCTTGGAGAATCTTTCCCCGCTCATGAGTGGGTCTAAGTGGGGTTTGTTCATCTACCCATCCACCGTTATGGTCGCCATAAACTGAATAGCTGCCGGTATATATTATCTGCTTGATTGTAGGAATATCTGGTAAAAGGTTCACCAGATTTTCAGCAGTTTTGAGGTAAGTTTCAGCGTATACATTGACCCCTTTTGCCCCAAGACTCAACAGGACAACATTTTGATTTTGCAATACAGATTTTAGTCCTTCTCGGTTATGGCCTTGGATAACTACAACTTTGTGGGCTAGAGTTTGTAATGTGGGGACACGTTCAGGGGTGGTTGTGGTAGCAGTGATCATAAAATTTGTTTTTTGCTGCCACAATTGAGCAACTGCACAACCAACGTAACCGCAACCAATAATGGCGATGTTCATAAATCAAACTGATTGTTAACTATGGATGGCACCATCGGGCATAATTGCACCGGCTAAATTAGCACCAATTAATTTTACCAGTAGGCGATCGCCCGAACGAATCCGCGCCCCTGTCAAGTCGGCTCCGCGCAGGTCAGCGCCACTCAGGTCAGCGCCAATTAAATTAGTAGAGCGTAAGTTAGCTTCTCTGAGGTCGGCTAAAAGTAAATTAGCTCTAAACAAATTGGCTTGAGATAAATTTGCTCCCCGGAGAATGACTTTATGCATAAAAGTATCACTCAGGTCAGCGCCACTCAAGTTAGCATAACTCAAGTTTCGCCCAGATAAATCCTTGTTGCTGAGGTTAGAGCCGCTGAAGTTCTTACCACTCAAATCCGGGTTAGGGCTAGGTGGTTTGTAGGTAGTGTGGGGTGGTTTTTTGGGTGGAGATACCGGAGAATGAGCAACATGGTTATGCTTCTTGCCATTTAAAGCTCGCAATTGATCACGAGCTTCATTAATAGCTTTGAGCTTTTCTTGGGCTTTCTTTTGTAAACGAAGATTATCTTGAGGAATGCGATCAGGATGCCAAATGAAAACCAAGTCTTTATAAGCCTGGTTGACTTCCTCAAGTGTGGCTCCAGGTTCTATTTCCAAAACTCGATAATACTGCTCCATCTCGCTCATCAGGTATTTTTGTGAACAATCTTAAGTATGAGTGATGCAGCTGCCAGATCAAACCTACTCCAGTGTAGTTTTGATGTGGGAATTAGTGAGAATTCCACCCTAGTCAAGCCCTAGGGCGGGTGATTCTCCACCAGCATGGATTCCACCAGCAGAATAGTTTTTCTCTAACTGAGATTTAAATATTATACAAGCCTGTTTGAGGTAACTCAGTTCATAAATAACCTTTTGATCCTAAATTCCCACATATAGCATTTACCATGCTCGTGAGGTACAATTTTTTTTAGTTTGAGGGAACAGGGAACAGGGAACAGGGAACAGGGAATTGGTGTTTACTTCATGAGCCTGAAAAAGGCTATAGTATATTTAACGTATAGTCTGTTACCTACTTCTCCACCGATGCCTGGCTCTCCAATAAGTCATAAGTGGAAACTGATAAATTTCTGCCAAAATCCAGATAATAATTGATAAATGTGACAAAAAAGTGAGTATTGTCCAGATATAGGGTAACCAAGTAATGGGGCTATCAGATATTGGGGGTAAGTAATAAGCAGCTAGGGCAATGATAGTTGTTGGGATAACCACAAAAGCAATTGCTGCTGCACCATAACCCCAACCCAGTTCCACCCCTTCTAGTTGGGGTTCTGTCCAGTTAAAGCCATTCCAGCGCCATATCAGTGGGGGTTGCCGAGAAGGCATTTTGATTTGTTGTTCTTCTAGGTTGACAGTAAAAATCTCATGACAGAAGTCACAGGCCATAGTTTCCATCATTGGCATCTGAGAAATTTTACCGACGCGACAGACAGGACAGGGGTAAATTTCTTGCAGGTTCACAATAATTTAATGAATTTATAGTCATTTATGTACATTTATAGTATAATATTATGAGTGTACGATCATTAAATGAATGAAACTATCTGATTATGCAAAAAAGGTAGGGATAAGTTATGGAACTGCGTGGCGTTGGTACAAATCCGGCGTAATCACAGGTTATCAACAACCTACAGGAACCATAATTATTAATCTACCTGAAACTAACCAAAACCCTAACAAAGTTGTAGCTATCTACTGCCGTGTTTCTGATAATGGGTCAAAAGACAACTTAGAAAGATACCGCACTATAAATTTATCCAGCAGTTGGTTTATAAAGCTAACTTAGCTGGCGTTAAAGTTATTATCAACGAAGAAAGTTATACCTCTAAGGCTAGTTTTCTTGACCTTGATAATATCCCCGAGTACCAAAAAGGGGCAGAAGGTGTATTTAGTGGTAGAAGAGTAGCTCGTGGGTTGTATAAAGCTTCCAATGGAAGGTTAATAAACGCTGATTTAAATGGGGCGTACAACATATTAAGAAAAGCAGTCCTGAACGCTTTTGCAGACGGGATAGAGGGGTTAGG